>NZ_DAOMOZ010000201.1:0-8587 GCF_035444585.1 Agriterribacter sp. | reverse complement strand
CGTCGGGTGCCGGCCGCAAAACGGTCGGTACGCGCCGGCGTCAGATCGTTTTGCAGTACTGAATTCTATAGTCAGTCTTCTGAATTGTTTTATTGAAGTTTGCGGTGCTGACCCTCCTCACGTCGGGTGCCGGCCGCATCTTCGGGCTTCCTTCTCAATATTTTGCTCTCAGACCATGTAAAAACAACTCCAGCTTCCTGCGGATCATCCGTGCCGGCTGCCTGTGGTTATTGACCAGCACAGAAAAGATCAGCAGCTTCCCGGATTTGGTATATAAATAACCGCTGAGGCTTAATACACCCGACATGGAGCCTGTTTTAGCGTATATAAATGCACTGTCCTTTTTATAATAATTAGTCAACGTACCTGTACCGCCGGTCGGAAAAATCGTCTTCAGCCTTTCCATTCCAAATTCATTTTTCATTTTATGGAGTACCCATATAAAGTCCTGTGGTGTAAACAAATTATAGCGGCTCAGCCCGCTGCCATCGGCCCACCGTGGCGCCTGGGGAAATCCCTGCAGGTCATTGTTCAGCAGATACTGTATCATTTGCCTGTCATCCATAGCGCCGGACTTTTCATTGGCTGCCATTAGCAGCACCTGCTCTGCATAAAAATTATCACTCCTGTGCATCATTATTTTGAAGAGCGAATCAGAAGGCTGAGAATGGATTATCCCATCAGACCGGATGATGGTTGAGGTTGGATCAATGGTTTTACCCAGAGAATCTTTCAGTAATTCCAATGCCGACTGCAACCCGTTGGTGATAAAAGGCACCTTTCGTTCAGCACTGACCTCTTTGCCCTGGGTAATAAAAAACCTGTTTTCGGTTAAAAAACGTTGCACAGAAAAAATTTGTGCAGCCGTATCGCCGCTGAAGCTCACTTTCCAACTGATGTCGGGCTCCGAATAAATAAATGCTTCTTCCCTTGCCATAGCTGCTATGCTTCCCGAATCGCGCACCTGTATCCACCGGATCACATTTCCGTATACAGGAAAAGGGCTGCGTTCGGTCATGTACGTATCATTATAGTCATCCCACATCCATCCTTCACCCAATGCCCGTGCTTTCCAGTTGTTCGTAGTAATGGCTATAGGGCCGGATTGTTTTTTTAAAAAATCAAATACCGGTTGACTGCTGAAATCGGGATGTAAAAAAGAAGGATCGCCGGAAGGTATAATGAACAGTGTGTCAGCCGTTTTTTTATACCGGAGCCCAACCAAACTATCTGTAAAGTATTTCATGCCTGCATACAAAGAGATGATCTTGGTATTGCTGGCCGGCACAAAATATTTATCGGACTGGTAATTGTAAATGAATTTGTTCAACTCAGCATCAAAAACAGAAATACCGGTATGTGCATCTGCCAATACAGAATCATTAAATAAATTTTTATCGGCGAGTTGTTGAATATTGCGTGAAACGGAGCAGGAGGCAAGAAGAATTATTACAACAAATAAAACGGTTATTCGAAAGGATGTAAACATATGCCTGGGTGAGTGTGAGTGGTGAGTAGTGAGTAGTGAGTAGTGAGTGGTCAGTGGTCAGTGGTCAGTGGTGAATGGTCAATAGTGAATTTCACACTTTCAAATTAACTTCTCTCCTGCGCTCTCAGCCAGCGTTCGGGTATTTCATTGCTGCTGGCCTGGATATAATCCTGGTACGAGCATGCGATATAGGATTTATCCGGTAACTGCATCCACCAGCGCCCTGTTTTTTTGCTTTGCAAAAACACCGTATCTATCTCTGCAAATGCAGTGTTGAATTCAAAGAAGTTATCTTTTTCAGCCAGCAACGCCTCATGCCTGCCCTGCCATCTTCCGTCTACAAAATACCAGATCATCTGCGCAATTTGCCTGGCCGTTAATTGCTGGATATCGTTTTCTACGCTGTAGCCGTAAATGCCCATAGAGCTGAAGTTCGGACTCATGCCTGCAAACCGGGTAAGCATGCAGGCCTGTTCGCCATCCAATCCGTTGGGAGAAAGATAACTGGAAGGCGCCGCTGCATGCTGCAATGCCGCAATATCAAAGCTCAGCATATTGGTGTTGCGCAGTACAGGTTCCATTTCATCCATATGCTCCTTAACCACACCCAGCCTGTAACAATCAAAGCGCAGCTTGTCCATTGTTTCCAGCATGTGCGGGTTTACAAAATAACTCTGAAATGCGATATGATTATAATGTCTGATGAAGTTGGGATCCCCGGTTAATATCTCCATTAAGAAGTTCCTGCTCCGCAGCGGATTGTCCATATTAAGATCAATGAGCCCGTCTACTACAGTGGCTTCAATAATACGGTTCAGGACTTTATACGCATCATATTGCGCAAGCGTGAGATCATGGCTGCCGCCCAAAACAACTACTGCTTTTCCAATATGCAGCAATTCGCTTATCACCATTCTTAATGCGGCATAAGTATCGGTCATTCCGGCGCCCGGTTTAATATTTCCCACATCGGCTATCCTGATATCCTTATGCCAGTAGTACAAAGCATAAAACTGGCTGCGAATAACGTCAGGCCCGGCAGAATACTTGTCCAATCCTTCTCCTCTTTGTTCGCCGCAACCAACCAGCACCACATCCGCATTATCAAGGTCGGGCAATTCTTCCTCGTACAATTCAATACTGCTTCCGATCTGCCCTTCGAGGTAACCTTCATCGTGCGATAAATGGTACCGGTTGACCGGATTTAAAAAATCAGTGATGTTTAGCACGTCACCCATAGCAATGATTTTTACAAACCTACTGGTTCTGCAGCAAAAATCAGAGCAAAAACTACTAACATGATGTGAAAAACCGGGCGGCCCCGCGCGTGCGCCCGCCTGACCAGATTCGGGCAGGGCGCTCAGCTCCGCCTGAATCATTCAGTCGGGCAGGCGGATGGTTATACAGTAATACACTTAGTGAAAAATATAAGTGACCCTGTATTTATTATTCAATGCCCTCCCGCTCTCATGGTTGCCAGCGCTTCCAGGATACGCATACCGGCATCTCTTTGGGTGTCATCTGATACCGCTTTATGCTCAAACATAGCCCTGCTCCACTCCAGGGTTTTATGCAGGTGCGGATACAATGCGATCTGCTGGTCTATCCATTCACCTGCTTTAGCTTTTCCTTCTTTTTTTTCAATGGCCCAGGCCGATACCAGCGTATTGGAGGGGATAAAATTGCTCACCGTATTATCAATCCGTGGGGTAAACCGCAATATATGGTCCAGTAAAGCTTCTCCCCCTACTTTCTTTAGCTGTTTGCCGCACAGATATTCCATCCAGTCTTCCAGACGGCTGTCTATTTCATCATCGTAAGGTTTTCCAACACCCAGGTTTTCGGGCCATAGCCGCGACTGACTGATAAATGTTAATGCTTTTTTGTAATTATTTTTTTGCATTTCCTGCAGGGCCAGCATCAATTTGGCTTCACGGTAAAGTCCCTTTCCTTCTGTAGCGCCTTCAAATGGTATGATATTAAGCTTAGCCAGTACCGCATCCGCTTCCTTATACTTTTTATTCAGCATCAGTGTTTTGGCATACAGTATTCCTGTTATGTATTGCTCAGGATGGGCTTTATAAAATGGCGCTACTATTGCCAAAGCCTTTTGAGGCTGCCGGTGATCATTATAGTATTCCCCGAGCATTTTATAATATCGCCATTGTGTTTTGTCCAACGCCCATGCCTTGTTCAGATCACGCAGGCTTTGGGCGCTATCACTGTCCCTAAAAATAACAGCACGGGTTGCATAAAATGGCGCATAGGAAGGCAGATCACCACAGGACAGCAACAATTGTTTACATTCCGCTTCGCGGTTTCTGTCTTTATATATCAGCGCCAACTGGTATTTGAGGAGCCAGTCGTTTTGGCTTTTAAGCAAATGTTCCAGCACCATTGCCGTTTCTGAACGAAAGCAGA
This sequence comes from Agriterribacter sp., assembly GCF_035444585.1. Classification (GTDB taxonomy): domain Bacteria; phylum Bacteroidota; class Bacteroidia; order Chitinophagales; family Chitinophagaceae; genus Agriterribacter. Next base: position 4,677 of record NZ_DAOMOZ010000201.1, on the reverse strand, counting down.
ACACCAGCTCAGGATCAATGGTATCACAATTTACTTTTCTGTTTTGCAGGAATGCCATCCAGAAAGCAGCTTCTGCACTCGGGCCCCCCAGGGAAAATACCTTCAATGCTTCATCAGCATAACCTGCATTGTAATACCATATTGCTAATTCAGCGAACGTTTCTGCAGGCAATTCATTCCGTACCAGGGAAACAAATGCTTTTTTGGCTTCTTCTGTTTGTTGGTGGATATAATTTTCAAAACGTGCGAAATGGTTCAGCGGATCGTACGATAAGATGGTTTCTGATATTGCTTCCGCTTTTGCCATTTCATTCCGGCTGCGCAATGCGGCAGCCTGCAGCATTAGCGCATCTATATTATACCGGTTGAAATCAATGGCTTTTGCAGCATAGGCGATCGCTTTATCAAAATCTTTTTCTTTGCTGTACAACCGGCTGAGCCCTGTATAGGCTGCGCTCCTGTACTCAGGTGTGAGCGAAGCGATGCTGAACCCGTCCTTCGCATCGGCTACATTACCCAATTGCGCATTAATGATACCATAATAGTAATTGGCATCGCCCGCATGGGTGTTAATGCTTAGTGCCCGGGCAGCCATTTTCAGCGCTTCGGTATAGCGCATGTTTCGATACAGGAGCTCAGCCATTTTTACTAATGCAGGAAGATAATTACTGTCTTTACTTAAGCTCTCGACGAGCTTTTCTTCAGCGGCGTCATACCTTTTCTGATCCATGTACTCCTTGCCCTGCACATACAAGCCATAGGCGGTACTCCAGTTAAAATTTGCAGGAGATGATACCGGCCGGCTAAGAATTTCAAAATCCGGATCGCTATGGTATACCAATTTATTTTTGCCCAAAGCAGCAACAATATCTTTTGCGTTTATGCTTACCTGTAAGGAGTCGGCAAATACCTGTAATGGCGCCAGGTTCAGCACCTTGCTATATACCGTTTTCTCCCCGGCTTTTATCATCAAAGTATCTCGAACAGGCTGCGCTGCGGAAAAATATATTTTCAGGAGATCATTTTCATACTTTATATTGAGTGCACCGTATGCATTGGCTTTAGCAATGCCATGCGTTTGTGATACAGGATACCAGTACTCTTTCCAGGTATCCGTGGCATAAGGTGCAAAGGCAATATGCTTAAAGGGAGTGCGGCTGCTTTTCTCCGCGTTTTGATTGAACAGCCTGCCCGATTGGACCTCTACGTACTGCCCGTCGGTATCGGTGAGCAATTTTTCCCAGATCATGCCCTGCTGCGATAATCCCCAGATCCATATTTTTCTGCCGGCCTTATCATCGTACGTGCCGTAGCGCACCATGCCCGTGTTATCATCATGCCAGTAGGCTCCAAAAAAATCTGCAGGTTTTCCAAATACATGATAGGACTTATATCCACCAAAATCATTCTCTTCGTAAAAATTGATCTTTTTACCATTGGTTTCATTTACCGGCCAGGAAGCGTATTCTCCGTTATGTCCTATGTACTTTGTGCCCGGAAAAATAAATTCAAGGTTGCCTTTGGCTTTAATGCCCAGGTTCATCCAATGGTAATAGGGCTGTTCAAGCGGCGTGGAGTTGTACCAGAAAGATTGCGTAGTGAAATATGCTTTGTCTTTGGGAAGATTGATCTCTATGCGCCAGTTGCTCCGGGTTAACAGATCCAGCACGCCAATAATACAGCTTACGCTTCCATCGTCATTTTTCCGGGTGGTATAATCTACAGGCGTAGCATTGGAAGGTGTATGGCCAATAATACCATAGTTGGGCTCGAGCCCGCCGCTCGTCCACGGACCGCGCATGGCAATATCCCGGAACTTTACCGTATGGTTATAATAGATAAATGATCTCCCCGATTTTTTTTCTATCGCCGCCCATATCTTCCCCCCAATTTCAGGTGTGATGAGCACTTTGATATAATCGTTCTCCAGTTCAACGATCTTCCATTGTTTTTGCTCAGCTTTATCGGTAAAGCCATCGTACCTGAAATAAGGATACACCGGCGAAAGCAGCGGTATGGGGTTGGGATCTGAAAATCCATAGGTGGGAAATGATTGCATATATTCTTTTACGGCAGATGGCTGCTGCGCAGCTCCCGTCATTATCGCGAAGCAAAAAAATAATAGAGTTATGGAAGGCTTTCTCATCGAATAACCGTTTAAAAGGCCTAAATACTAAAATTAGGAAAACAATGCGTTATTTTTGCTGCATGAAACTTTCTGCGAAAGATATAAAAACAATAGCGGACTACTTCCGGGATAAACCTGTACTTAGAGTCTTTTATGAAGTTTGATCTGGAAGATAAATTGCATAAAAAAATTGATCTGGTTTCGAGTAATGGCGTATCCAGGTATATTCTTCCATTCATAAATAAGGACAAACAGCTTATTTATGAAAGGTAAATTCAGCGTCTTTAGTGAAGAAGACATGCAAAGGATCCGTTGGGCAAAGTAAACTATAGGGGAGATTATAAGATACGCTGGACAACCGGATCGGGATACCGGGAATTTCCTGTTACCATTTTATAATTTGAGAAATTCAATCAACTCTTTTGCTGCCACCCGGCCGGCCCGGTTGGCACCAATAGTGGAGGCAGAAGGCCCATACCCGGTTAAATGGATCCGGTGATCCCTGGCAACCTGTGTGGCTAATTTCCCAGACATTTCGATCCCATCCTTATCATTTTTCAATCCTAGCGGGTTGAGGTGATCCAAAGAATGACGAAAGCCTGTATTCCAAAAAATAACATCGGCATCAAGTTTGGTTCCGTCTGCCCATTGTACACCTGTTGCCGTAAGTGCTTCGAACATAGGTTTTCGATCCAGTACACCTTTTTTTAACATTCCCTCAATAGCGGGAGTAACAGGCAGGCCGGTTACAGATACCACCGAATTTGGTGGCAAACCCTCCCGCACCCTTTTTTCTACCATCGCCACTGCCTCGCGTCCTAATTCAGGCGTAAATTCATAGTTCCTGAAATCAGGAGAACGACGGGCCACCCATGTAGTTTGGGTTACCTCCGAAACCTCACCCAACAATTGAACGGCTGAAATTCCGCCTCCTACTATGATGACATGCTTGCCAATGAATTCGCGGGCATTTTGGTACTCCCCCGTATGCAGTTGTCTTCCCTGAAACTTATCCCATCCGGGATACCTTGGGCAGTTGGGCGTTTTCCAGGTACCGGTTGCATTTATCAGGCCCCGGGCATTGAATTGAATGCCATTTGTACGAATGATAAACCGCCCGTTCCTGTCTGTAACTTCACTCACCCTTACAGGACGAATTACAGGAAGTTCAAAGGTTTTCTCGTATAACTCGTAGTATTTCGGAATAGCAATATTTGCCTGTAATGCTGTATCCTTCGTGTTTACAGCATCGGCAAAACTCATCCCCGGCAGGTCGTTGATGCCGTTTACATTGCTTAGCGTTAAAGAATCCCAGCGATGCTGCCAGGCGCCACCGGGACCAAACTCATCATCCAGCACTACAAAACCTTTTCCCGGTTCTATTCCTTGCTTTTTTAAATGATAAGCTGCCGACAAACCCGCCTGTCCGGCTCCGATTACAACAATATCCACCTTATAAAAAATATCGGGACGAACCGGATCCGATGCTGAAGTATCGGTATTTTTTGTTTCTTTGTCCGGGCTCATTGATATGATTTTTATTAAAACGAACAACAGGAAACAATAAGTTTTTTCACTTATGTTGTTGGTGATGCCTCACTCATGACCCACTCACGAACACCGGCAACGGCGGAAAGCGGGATCCGATGAGAACTGACACATGATGATAAAATATGCATAAATTACAGTATAGGGGAAACGATTTATTCTTGCTTCTCTCACGGGGTTCATCATAATAGGAATATGTATTGGGATTGCGAAGCAAACGGGAATAAAAAATATCTAACTCATTTAAAAACTTCATCCCCAATCCTTCTCTTTGCTGCTCATACCAGTCATATGCTTCTATAATTTCTATTGCAGCTAAGGGGCGAACTTCTATTTTATACTGCACTTCTCCTTTCTTTATCAACTGCCATTTGCTTTACCTCATCCCAACTATAGAATTTACCTTCACCACGAAGATACTTTTCCCTCTCTGCCTGTATAAGTTTACGCCTCAACACATCCGTGTCTATCTCATTTTCAAAAATGGTATAAATAGCTTCCGCCTTTTTGTCTTCAATGCTGTCAATAAACTGATGCAGCATCTCCCTTATACTTGTCGTTTGCATAACTGTTCTCATTTTTCACAAATTTAGTTTTAAAAAAGCATAGTTTAAAGCGAATGATATTGCGACAATCAGACAATCAATTGTGTCATTCGGCCTTTCCTTACATTTGCTCCTAAAGCCTGGTCTTATCAGTCAACTCAGTTCCATATTATCTAATCCCATCGAATACCTTAAAGGCGTAGGCCCTTTAAAAGGAGATCTGCTTAAAAAAGAGCTGAACATTTTTACTTTCAATGATCTGCTTGAGCATTTCCCCTACCGGCACATTGATAAAACAGAAATAAAAAAGATCGGTGATATTACACCGGCTTCAGATTTTATTCAGGTGGCAGGTAAAATCATTTCCTGCGAAATCATGGGGGAAAAAAGAGGAAGGCGCCTGGTAGCCGAATTAAGGGATGATACGGGATCGCTGGAGCTCACCTGGTTCCAGGG
>NZ_DAOMOZ010000200.1:0-8691 GCF_035444585.1 Agriterribacter sp. | reverse complement strand
CAATCCATAATGCCCTATATTTTCGGGCGTGTATGCCGCTTTGGCCATTGTACGTATCCCCAATTGTTCAAGCACATGCTGTTCGGGCCTGCCCTGCACTGCTGCAAGCATTTTATTGAATGAAGCAGCTATGCCGGCCGGTGTTTTGGTATCGAAGCGGTAGCCGAATTTTTTAGCGAATTCAACAAAAGGCAACAGCTTTTCTTCGTCGGGCGTATCATGTACCCGGTATGGAAAGGGAAGCGGCTGTTTATTGACCTTTATTTTTCCAACCCGCTCCGCTACGGTTCGGTTGGCCAGCAGCATAAATTCTTCAATGAGCTGGTGCGCTTCTTTGCTCTCTTTGATCACTATGCCTGTTGGCTTTCCATCTTCATCAAGCGTAAACCGCACTTCCTGCGAAGAAAAATTAATAGCCCCGTTTTTGAACCGCTGCTTACGGAATTTCTGCGCCATTTCATTCAGCAGCAGTATTTCATCTTTATATATGCCTTCCTTGCTTTCAATGATCTGCTGCACTTCTTCATAGGTATAGCGATGATTGGAGTGAATGACCGTTCTGCCCAGCCAGAAGTCTTTGATCTCTCCTTTGGCAGTAATTTCAAAAATGGCAGAGAACGTTAATTTGTCTTCATTCGGCCGAAGGCTGCACAATACATTTGAAATATGTTCCGGCAACATGGGCAGCACCCTGTCGGGCAAATACACCGAAGTGGCCCTGTTGTATGCATTTTCATTGAGCACTGTGCCGGGTTCCACATAATGACTTACGTCTGCAATATGAACGCCCACTTCATATAGCCCGTTCTTTAATTTTCTGAAGCTGATGGCATCATCAAAATCTTTGGCATCTGCAGGGTCAATGGTAAAGGTGAGGATATTCCGTACATCTTTGCGTTTTTTAACTTCAGCGGCGCCAATGGTATCGGGCATCCTTGCGGCCTCTTCCATTGCATCATCATCAAATTCAAGTGTAAAGCCGGCGTCAACCAGTATTTGCTTCATCGCCATATCGTTCTCATCTGCGGCGTTTAATACACTGATCACTTCGCCATCGGGACTTTTCGTTTTCCTGTCCCACCCGGTTATGCGTACCACTACCCTGTCGCCATTTTTGGCACCGTTAAATTTGCCGGCGGGTATATACATATCCGGCGTTCCTTTGGCTTTGTCGGGGATAAAAAAGGCAAAGTCGGTATTCATTTCCAAACGGCCGATAAATTCAGATTGCTTTCGTTCAACCACGCCCGTTATTTCACCTTCCATTTTTCCTGTTCTTGGATTATACCTGGTAACGTTCACTTTTACCCTGTCGCCATGCAGGGCGTGGTTAAAATCCTGCGGGCGAACGAAAATATCTTTTTCCCGGTTTTCAACTGCCACATACCCGATGCCCGAACGGGTTACATCGAGCGTTCCTTCATAAGTGTGTGTTTGAGGTTTAGCTTTCGCTTTTTTGTTGTTTTTATGTTTCATAAGTGCAATTAAGATTTTATTTTAAAATCCTGTATAAAATTTTCGATCAAATAATTGAACCGTTGCGATTCATTAAATAAAAAATAAGTTTCAATTGGCTGTACATATACCGGCATATTCCTGAGCTCCGCTGCAAATTTCACCAACCGTACCGCATCCTTTTCGGTTACCAGTATCATTTTATCGGCTGCTTTAATTTTTTCAAATCGCTGCCGGATATCCTTCAGGTCATCAATGGTAAAAATATAATGATCCCGGTAATAGATAGCGTCATACGTGGCGCTCTCTTCCTGGATATATTGCTTTAACGGACCGGGATTGGCAATGCCGCAGGCCAGCAATACTTCCGTTTCTTTAGACATGTGTTTTATAGCCCTTGAAATGATATGATAAGGCGCGCCATACCGGATGCCTGTAAAAAAAAGATGTTGCCGGGTCAGGGGCTGTATTTCCGATGTGATCTTTTCTTTTTCCGTGCTACCCAGGTTATCGCTGCATTTGGTGACGATTATAATATCAGCTCTTTTATAGCTGCTCCTGCTATCCCGCAAATCGCCGGTAGGTAAAAACATATCCCTCGTAAAAAGGTTATTGTAATCGGTAAGCAAAATATTAAGTCCCGCTTTTACCGTGCGGTGCTGCAAAGCATCATCAAGTATAATAACATCTGTTCCGGGCCGGTCGAACAACAGCTGGGGGATAGCGATAGCTCTTTCTTCGCCTACCGCCACCGTAACCTCGGGGAATTTGATATGGAACTGCATAGGCTCATCCCCAATATCAAGCGCCGTGGTTTTATCATCGGCCAATACATAACCTCTTGTTTTGCGTTTATAGCCGCGGCTGAGCGTTGCCGTTTTATAGCGGTGAACCAACAGCCTCAGCAGGTATTCCACCATAGGCGACTTGCCTGTGCCACCCACCGAAATATTACCAACACATATTACAGGGAAATTAAATTCTATAGATTGAATGACCTCGTTGTCGTATAAATAATTCCTTATTTTAACGGCAGTACCATATAAAAAAGCAAATGGGAACAACAACACCCTGAATGACCTGAGCCAGACGGAACTAAAATTCATATATCTTTTGTGGTGTTACACAATAAGTTAAAGGTATATCAAATTCATCAGTATCTTCTATCAGCGGTTCCGCCTCAAAAAAAGACAAGCCCACTTTAATTACATTTTTACGGCACTGTGCAAGGAACCTGTCGTAAAATCCTTTTCCATAGCCCACCCGGTTGCCCCGCTCATCAAAGGCCAGCAGCGGAACCAATACCAGGTCAATATCGCTGTTGCTTACCTGCTCACCTCCCGCAGGCTCCATAATATGATACCTGTTCTTTATCAAAACAGTATGTTCATCATACAGATAATGGGTCATGCTGTTGCCTTCAGGAGTGATCCCGGGAACAACAATATTCAGGCCCGGATTGGAAAATTTCAAAAATTCAACAACAGGCCAGGTATCCACTTCCTTACGCATATCTATGGGCAGGTAGGTATGCAGGTATTGCAAAAAAGGCAGCGGCAGCTGCTGAAACCGGATCAGTATAAGATCCTGCATCTTTCCGGTTTCCGCTTCGCCCAGCAGAGTTCGTTTTTGTTTGTATGTATCCCGGAGTTCTTTTTTGGTCATGGTTTTAGGTGTAAGGTATGAGGTGTAGGGTGTAAGTGCAGGATGGCTCCTCCTACCTTAAACCTTACGCCTTAAACCTCTTTTATAAATATCGAAAACACCGTTGTGCCGTAATTCCTGGCGGTTTTGAAGTAAGGATATTTTTCATAATTATTCCCGGGCGTATGCTCCAGCACAAACCATCCTTTGGAAAACAACAGCTCATATTTAAACACTTCTTCAGGCAGATCATCAATATTGCCCAGGGCATAGGGCGGTCCTGCAAAAATAAAGTCAAACTGCTCTTTGCATTGCCGTATGAATGCAAAAACATCCATTTTTATGACCTGTATATTTTCAAATCCGAATGATTCAATATTTTTAGAAATAAATGCATGCATCTTGGGGTCTCTTTCCACTACCGCAAGCGATTTTGCACCTCTTGAAGCCAGCTCATAGCTGATGTTGCCGGTTCCACCAAAAAGATCAAGCGTTTTTAAAGCGCTGATATCAAGGTTGTTTTCAATTATATTGAACAGCCCTTCTTTTGCAATATCGGTGGTAGGCCGGGTATGAGGCATTTTAGCCGGCGGATTAAATCTCCTTCCCCCCGCTGTTCCGCTTATTATTCGCATAAAGCGGTATTGAATAAAGCAGTGAAAAAATGGAGGGGATATTCGTTAAACGCTTCATTGTATTTAAAATCTGCCGGACGTTCATCCAATTCAATGTTCAGGAAATACTTTTGCAGCTCTGAGTACACAGATGAATGATCGTCCAACAGTCCTGATACCCGGAGTATGATCTGCTCACAATCTGCATCGAACTGCCGGCAGGCATTCAGCAAGTGCCAGGTTACATCCTCCGCCGTTTCGTATTCAAAAGTTTGCATGACCTGCAGCTCACCGTCCCGGAACAATGCAAAAAGCAGCTTATTCGGGTAAAAGACCAGGCTGGCTTCATCGCCTTCGGTTTTCCCGGCAACCTGCGTTTTTCTTCTTAGCACCATGGTATAAGCGTGGTAAAAATGCCCTTTCGGGAAATGCGCTCCCAGCAATTGATGCAATGCCACAGGCACCCGGTATACATTGCATACGTTCCATCCCGGCAGCTTATCGGTGAGTATTTCACCCTTATTCAGGTCGCCATAGATCAGATCAATGGAAGGTTTATTCAAATTTTCGTCATACTCCTCTCCGGGCACCAGTATGCTTTCAGGGAAATAATATACTACCGTTACCTTGTTGTATGAGCGTGCAAGCCATTCATTGTGATAGATCAGCTCTTTACAATGATTGAAAGCATTGTATTTGTCGAGATTAACATACTGTAATGCTATAAACTCACGCTTATTGTTGTCTAAAATGCCAAAAAGGAGATGATCCGCCGCTACTTCAACGTATAAATTGCACCGGGCGGCATCTTCTATTTCTGTAACCGGTACCTGTATCTGGTATGCAACATTCACGCTCATGATTTATTGCAGCAATAATAACACATTTTACAGTATATTTCCTTGTTTTCCGCTTTGCGACAATATTCTTATCAGCAAAAATCGTAACTTCGCAAATAGTATAAACCATTTGTTATGATCACTGTTTCTGCTTCTGCAAAAGACTATTTGGACCGGCTGATGGCAGAGGAAAAGAGAGATGAGGAAACCTTTGTGAGGGTGGGTGTAAAAGGCGGGGGCTGCTCCGGTCTTGAGTATAACCTGCACTTCGACAAAGAAAGAAAAGCCGGTGATGAATTATATGAAGATAAAGGTATAAAGATCGTTGTTGATATGAAAAGCCTTTTGTACCTCTATGGCACCGAACTCGACTATTCGGGCGGGCTGAACGGAAAGGGTTTGATGTTTAAAAATCCCAATGCCAGCAGAACCTGCAGCTGTGGAGAAAGCTTTTCGGTATAGATTTTTGGAGTTCGGGATAATACATTATAATTATGGCTAATAATAGTGCTGACATATTAGAGGAATATAGCGACAAAGAGTATGAATTTGGCTTTGTAACGGATATTGAGATGGACATAGCCCCCAGGGGGCTGAATGAAGACACCATACATTTTATATCTGCAAAAAAGAAAGAGCCCCAATGGCTGCTCGACTGGCGTTTAAAGGCCTACCGGTCGTTTTTAAAGCAACCTGAACCACACTGGCAGAATTTTGAGCTGCCAAAAATTGATTTCCAGGATATCTCCTATTATGCTGCTCCCAAATCCAAAGCGAAGTATAAGGATATGAATGAAGTTGATCCTGAGCTGATCGCAACATTCGAAAAACTGGGCATTCCGCTTTCTGAACAAAAAATATTGGCCGGCGTGGCTGTTGATGCCGTTTTTGACAGTGTTTCCGTAGCCACCACTTTCCAGAAAACCCTGAAAGAGCAGGGCATCATCTTTTCCTCTATAAGTAAAGCGGTTAAGGAGCATCCGGAATTGATACAGAAATACCTGGGTTCGGTTGTGCCCCATTCGGATAATCTGTACGCTGCCCTGAATGCAGCCGTTTTTTCGGATGGATCGTTTGTATATATCCCCAAAGGTGTTCGCTGCCCCATGGAATTGTCTACCTATTTCAGGATCAACTCCGAAAATACCGGGCAGTTTGAACGCACGCTTATTATAGCCGACGAAGGCAGCTATGTAAGTTACCTGGAAGGCTGCACAGCGCCAAAACGGGATGAGAACCAGATGCATGCGGCTGTAGTTGAGCTTATAGCACTTGAGAACGCAGAGATCAAATACAGCACAGTGCAAAACTGGTATCCCGGCGATAAAGAAGGCAAAGGCGGCATCTATAATTTTGTGACCAAACGCGGTGTTTGCAGGGGCGCCCACGCCAAAATATCATGGACACAGGTAGAAACGGGATCGGCTATTACATGGAAATATCCCAGCGTGATCCTGCAGGGCGATTATTCAAGCGGCGAATTTTATTCGGTTGCCGTTACCAAAAACAAACAGATTGCCGATACAGGTACTAAAATGCATCATATAGGCAGGGGCACCAAAAGCCGGATCATCTCTAAAGGCATTTCGGCAGGACAGGGACAGAACAGCTACCGTGGACTGGTGCAGGTGGGCAGCAGGGCAGAAAATGCAAGAAATTTTACCCAATGTGATTCCTTACTGATAGGTGACCGTTGCGGCGCTCATACTTTCCCCTATATCGAATCCAAAAACAGATCTGCTACCATTGAGCACGAGGCCACCACTTCAAAAATTGGAGAAGACCAGATATTTTACCTGAACCAGCGGGGAATAGATACTGAAAAGGCAGTGGCGCTTATTGTGAATGGATATGCCAAAGAAGTGCTGAACCAACTGCCTATGGAGTTTGCCGTGGAGGCACAGAAGCTGCTATCCATTACGCTGGAAGGAAGTGTGGGATAGGGAGAGGTGAATAGTGAATGGTGAGTAGTGAATAATGAGAGTTAAAAAAGACATTTAATGTTCAATTCATAATAAATCAATTAACGAATTCAGTTTCAAAAGGAAGTTATTAAACAAAATAAGAAATACAGCAATATATCATGTTAAGCATAAAAAATCTACAGGCGAAGGTTGAGGATAAACAGATTTTAAATGGAATTAACCTGCAGGTAAATGCGGGTGAGGTGCATGCGATCATGGGACCCAATGGTTCAGGCAAAAGCTCTCTTGCCTCCGTGCTGACCGGTAGAGAAAATTTTGAAGTTACAGGTGGAGAAGTGTTATTTGATGGCAAGGACCTGCTGGAGCTTTCTCCGGAAAACAGGGCCCGCGAAGGCTTGTTCCTTGCCTTTCAATACCCGATAGAAATACCGGGCGTTTCCAATATTAATTTTTTACGGACCGCTTTGAACGAGATAAGAGCTTACCACAATGAGCCGCCGCTGGAAGCGAAAGAGTTTCTCAGGCTAACAAGAGAAAAGCAGAAGTTGGTTGAATTTGATGCCAAACTCACGAACCGTTCTTTAAATGAAGGCTTTTCGGGCGGCGAAAAAAAGCGGAATGAAATATTCCAGCTGGCCATGCTCAACCCCAAATTGTCTATCCTCGATGAAACAGATTCCGGGCTGGATATAGATGCTTTGCGCATTGTATCTAAAGGGGTGAACAAATTGCGTTCCGACAAGAATGCTTTTATCGTAATTACCCACTACCAGCGTTTGCTGGAATACATTGTTCCCGATTTTGTGCATGTGTTATATGATGGAAGAATTGTTAAATCGGGCACTAAGGACCTGGCGCTGGAACTGGAAGAAAAAGGTTACGACTGGATTAAAGAACCCGCTACCACGGCATCGGTTTGATGAATAACGCTATTTTTTTGAAATGATTACCACTACATCACTATACGACCAGTTTGTTGCTTTATACAGAGAGAAAGAAACAATACGGGATAATGACTGGCTGAAGGATTTACGTAAAACGGCGTTTGAAGGCTTTTCCGGTAAAGGGTTTCCTACTATAAAGCTTGAAGACTGGCGCTTTACCAATGTGTCTCCTTATCTGAAAGAGGATTTTCGCCTGCAACCCGCGGCGGCATCTTTGCACGGGCTGCAGAATGTGGCGCATATTCCTTTGCTCGATGCCTATGAAGTGGTTTTGAAAAATGGCATGCTGAATGAAGACGTAAATATCCCCGGCGTAAAGATATCGCCCCTTCGCACCGCATTGAAAAACGAAAGTCTTCAGCCCTATTTCGGCAGGTACATAAATACAGGAAAACATCCCTTCGCCGCATTAAATACAGCTTTGTTTGAAAACGGTATCGTAATAGAAGCAGACAAAAACACCATTTGCGACAAGCCCATTCATATCACGCATGTATACAATGCTGAGGAGGCGTTTTTTGTTCAGCCGAGGTTCCTGGTCATTGCTCACAAAAGCAGCAGGGTCCAGATCATTGAATCGGTAGTAGTGATCGGTGATAAATCTTTATTTGTAAACAGTGTAACGGAATGCTATGTTGCGGAAAATGCGCAGATAGATCACTATAACCTGCAAATTGCCCCGTCTAATACGCACCTTGTTAATTTTAACCAGACGGTGCAGCAAAGCAACAGCCTGTTCAATAATTATACCTATATCTTACCCGATGCTGCATTTGTACGCAATAATATTCATCTTGAACTGAACGGCACCAATACAGAAAGCCATTTATACGGTTTGTATCTCGCAGGGGGCAACCAATTAACAGACAATCATACGGTGGTGAATCATATGTTTCCCAACTGTCTCAGCAATGAATTGTATAAAGGGGTGCTGTTAGACAATGCAAGGGGCGTATTCAGCGGCAGAATTTATGTTCACCAGGATGCCCAGAAAACAAATGCTTTCCAGCAGAACAACAATATACTGCTGAGCGATAAAGCTGTGGTGGATTCAAAACCGCAACTGGAAATTTTTGCAGACGACGTTAAGTGCAGTCATGGCTCTACGATGGGCAGCCTCAACAAAGAAGCGTTATTTTATTTGCAATCAAGAGGCATCGGCGAAACCGCCGCAAGAAATTTGTTGGTGCGGGCATTTGCATTTGATGTTACCAATAAGATCCAGATCCCTGCCGTGAGAGAATATGTTGAAAAACTGATCACCCGTAAA
>NZ_DAOMOZ010000199.1:1535-8721 GCF_035444585.1 Agriterribacter sp. | reverse complement strand
CCTATGATCCTATGTGCTTAAAACGAAAACACATTAACGCAGAAAGAACAAAAACCTATGTGCCCCTATGTACCTATGTACCTATGATCCTATGTGTTTAAAAACGAAAACACATTAACGCAGTAAGAACAAAAACCTATGTGCCCCTATGTGCCTATGATCCTATGTGCTTAAAACGAAAACACATTAACACAGTAAGAACAAAAACCTATGTGCCCCTATGTACCTATGATCCTATGTGCTTAAAACGAAAACACATTAACGCAGAAAGAACAAAAACCTATGTGCCCCTATGTGCCTATGATCCTATGTGTTTAAAACGAAAACACATTAACACAGCAGAAAACACATAAATACGAAATACGGTTAAACAAAACGGATGCTTAACATGCAAATGAAAAATTCAAAGAAATATCCCTGGATAGTGGTGGCACTCTTGTGGGTGGTGGCACTCCTCAATTATATGGACAGGCAGATGCTCAGCACCATGCAGCCTTCTATGCAGGTAGATATCGCGGAACTGCAAACGGCTGAAGCCTTTGGATTCCTCATGGCCATATTCCTGTACATCTATGGTTTTATGAGCCCGGTTGCCGGAATTATTGCCGACAGAATGAACCGGAAATGGCTTATTGTAGGTAGCCTATTTGTATGGTCGGCTGTTACCTATGCAATGGGTATCACTACACAATACAATCATTTGCTCATCTTACGGGGAGTGATGGGCATCAGTGAGGCGTTGTATATCCCTGCCGGACTTTCCCTGATAGCCGATTATCATTCGGGTAAAACCCGTTCCCTTGCCATAGGTATTCACATGACCGGACTGTACACCGGTTCAGCATTGGGTGGCTTTGGAGCTTCAGTGGCTGCCGAATACGGCTGGCACAGCGCCTTTCACTGGTTTGGAATAACAGGTATGGTATATGCCCTGGTGCTGATTGCTTTTTTAAGAGAAAAGAGAGATACCCCGGCAGCAGTCATTAACCCATCCAGCCATATACCCTTGTTTAAAGGATTGGGATTGCTTTTTTCAAACATGGCCTTTTGGGTCATCCTCTTTTATTTTGCGGCACCCAGCTTACCCGGCTGGGCTACCAAAAACTGGTTTCCCACCTTATTTGCAGACAGCCTGAACATGCCCATGGAAGTGGCGGGACCACTTTCCACCTTTATCCTGGCCGCATCTTCATTTGTCGGCGCTGTTTTTATAGGAGGACCGCTGTCCGACAAATGGGTACAAAAAAACGTAAGGGGCAGGGTAATGACCAGCGCAATAGGCCTGGGATTAACCATTCCCTCCCTCATCCTGCTGGGGTATGGTCATACCCTTGTTACGGTAGTTGGGGCAGGCATCCTGTTTGGGGTGGGGTTTGGTATGTTTGATGCCAACAATATGCCCATTCTGTGCCAGTTTGTTCCTAAAAAACTCCGGGGCACAGCTTATGGGTTTATGAATATGGTAGGTGTATTTGCAGGCGCCGCTGTAACGCAGGTGCTGGGCAGCTTTAAAGACCAGGGAAACTTTGGCTTCGGCTTTGCCGTATTAAGCGCTATCGTATCGGTGGCACTGATTGTTCAGCTCTCTTTTCTGCGCCCAAAAGCAAATGATTTTGATGAGCTCACAAAATGAGCAGACTGAATAGTTAAGATAACAAACAATATGCGATGATGAATACAAAAAAAAATATTTGTGCATCCTGTCTCCTTATTTTTACCCTGTCGGCATGTTATGCACAAAAAAATATGCCGGTTGCTAAAGCGGGAAAAACAACCGTTATTGCTGTTGCCCCCACTAATCCCGTATTAAAAAGACTGGATGCCAACCCACTCTTATGTGTGAAGGTCTATCTGCCTGCAGGTGCATCTGTTGATTACCAAAATATCCGGGGCAGCTTAAACGCATCTGCCATAAAAGCGATGGATAAGCTGGAAGTTTTTTTCAATGGAAACGAGCCTTTGTTTAATACCACGAACAAAGTTGCTTCAGTAAAACCGTCCACTCAGCAAATATCAATACCGGTTGACATCAACGCAACACCGGGCTGGAACTATATCTGGTTTAGCGCAAGCCTGAAAGAGGATGCCGATATTGATACAAGAATAGAATTTCATGTAACGGAACTGGCGGATAAAACAAACAAAACACATCCCGTCATCGAACAAAAAGGAAATTATAAAAAGTACAGCGGCATCGCCCTGCGCAAAACCTGGGATGATAGTGTACATACCTATCGTATACCCGGCATCACAACAACCGATAAGGGAACGTTGATTTCCGTGTATGATATTCGCTATAAACACGCCGGTGATCTGCCCGCCAATATTGACGTAGGCATAAACCGCAGTACCGATGGCGGCAAAACATGGGAGCCGATGAAAAACATCATGGATATGGGCGCTCCGCATGAAAACAACGGCGTAGGCGATCCTGCTATTTTGTTTGATCCTGTTACAAAAAAAATATGGGTGGCTGCATTCTGGAGTAAAGGCAACAGATCAATAGCGGGATCGGAGCCCGGGCTTTCACCAGATACCACCGGACAGTTTGTTTTGGTGAGCAGCGATGATGATGGACTCACCTGGTCTGCACCGGTTTCAATAACAACACAGGTAAAAAACCCAATATGGCATTTATATTTCAACGGGCCGGGAAATGGCATTGCTATGCAAAACGGAACACTGGTGTTTGCATCGCAGTACTGGGATGAAAGCAAAAAACCCGGCATGCCGCATTCATCCATTATTTATAGTGATGATCATGGCAAAACATGGAAAAGCGGTATTGGCGCCAAATCAAATACCACCGAAGCGCAGGTTGTGGAAACCACGCCCGGTACGCTGATGCTGAATATGCGGGATAACCGCGGCAGCTTCCGCAGCGTAGCTACTACAAAAGATTTTGGAAAAAGCTGGACAGAACATCCAACATCTTACCATGCTTTGCCCGACCCGGTTTGTATGGCCAGCATCATCAAAGCAAAAGTGAAGGTAAAAGGAGTGATGAAGGATGTATTGTTCTTCAGCAATGTCAATTCATCCACAGCCAGAAAGGATATGACGATAAAGGCCAGTCTTGACCTGGGTGAAACCTGGCTGCCGGACAATGAACTGTTGCTGGATGAACGCCGGTTGTATGGCTATTCTGCACTCACAAAAATTGATGACAATACCATTGGTCTTATCTATGAAGGCCTAAGGGAATTATATTTTCTAAGGATACCGGTTAGCGATATCATCCGATAATGTTTTTGAAAAATGAGCCTATACCGTAGTGTATTTTATTTGTTTTTGCTGGCGTTTACGGCAGTTAATGTCAGCGCACAACAAAAAGAGATCAAAGTTGCCTGCATCGGCAACTCGGTAACCTATGGAGCCGGGCATAAAAACCCGCAGCTTAGCTCTTATCCTTCACAATTGCAAAAACTACTCGGCGAAAAATACGAAGTAAGAAATTTTGGCCGCAGTGGCGCCACACTCTTACGCAAAGGGCACAATCCCTATAACAAAACCGCAGCATTTGAAGAAGCCCTGGCATTTGATCCGGATATTGCCGTTATGCACCTCGGATTGAACGATACCGATCCCCGCAACTGGCCCAATTACCGCGATGAATTTGCACCTGACTATGCCTGGCTCATTGATACGATCCGGCAGGTAAATCCTTCCGTAAAAATTTATATCTGCCGCCTGTCGCCCATTAGCAACGGTCACCCCCGTTTTCTTTCGGGTACCCGTGACTGGTATGGGCAAATACAGGAACTGATTCCACAGATCGCCGAGGCCAACAACACCGGGCTGATTGACTTTAATACGCCATTGTATTCACGCCCGGAATTATTGCCCGATAATATTCACCCCAACGAAGCAGGCGCCGCGCTTTTAGCCAAACAGGTATATCAACAGCTCAGCGGCGATTTTGGCGGGCTACAGCTACCAGTTGTGTTTGCACCGCACATGGTATTGCAAAGAAACAAACCCATCAAATTTTACGGTACAGCCAATGCGGGAGAAAAGATCAGCATATCATTCAATGGGAAACAACAGGTAGCTGTTGCCGGCGACAACGGACAATGGAACGCTCCATTTCCGGCAATGCCCGCCGGCGGCCCTTTTAAAGCGGTTATCACATCGCCCGGTAAAACAATTGCGCTGGATGACATTTTGATTGGAGATGTATGGCTCTGTTCCGGGCAAAGCAATATGGCTTTTCCATTACAGGCGGCAGAAAACAGTAAAATAGAAATGGAGGCGGCGCAAAAAAGCAACCGTATCCGTTTGCTGAACCGGAAGGTAATTGCTGAAACCGATAACAAAGCGTGGGATCCATTGACCCTGCAAAAAGTAAATGAACTTGAATACTTCTCCGGCACATGGGAAAGATGTGATTCCGGTACTGCGAAAAACTTTTCCGCTGTTGCGTATTATTTTGGAAAAAAATTACAACAGCAATTAAATGTGCCCATTGGCTTGATACAGGTAGCAGTGGGAGGTTCCACTACCGAATCCTGGATAGATCGCTATACCATGGAGCATCATCCGGTATTGGTAAATGAATTGTACAACTGGCGCAAATCCGATTTTTTTCAACCCTGGGTGAGGGAACGGGCCGATACCAATTTAAAAAACAGCACTGACCCCAAACAACGGCATCCTTACGAACCCTGCTATAATTACGAAGCTGGCATCAAACCCCTGGTAAATTTTCCCATAGAGGGCGTGATCTGGTACCAGGGCGAAAGCAATGCACACAATATTGAATTGCACGAAATTGTTTTTCCGGAACTGGTAAAAAGCTGGCGCAAACAATGGGGATATGAATTCCCCTTTTACTATGTGCAATTATCATCGCTCAACCGTCCTTCGTGGCCATCGTTCCGGAACAGCCAGTTGCAGTTGTTGAAAATCATTCCTAACGCCGGCATGGCTGTTAGCAGCGATGTGGGCGACCCAACCGATGTGCATCCGCGGAATAAGAAACCCGTTGGCGAAAGACTGGCAAGACTGGCGCTTCATTTCAACTATCAACAAAAAAGCATAGTGCCCTCGGGGCCACTGCCCCTGAACATCGTAAAACAAAATAGCCGGATTGTCATTTCATTTCAATATGCTCAAATGTTGAAAACAAATGACGGTGAGACCTTGCGTGGTTTCAGGCTGCTGAATGATAAAGGGCAGCAAACAGATATGAACGCGTTTATTCAAAACAATAAAGTGATCATCCCTTTTGGTAAAGAGCAACGGCCTGTGGCGGTATTGTATGGTTGGGAGCCATTCACGAATGCAAACCTCGTGAATGGCGAAGGTTTGCCGGCCTCTACTTTTAAAATCAAAATCAATTAAAAAGTTATGGCTTATTCAAAACAAGACCTTGCTCAGTTAAAAGCGTTTTACAGCAATCAACTGCTCAATGATACAGTACCCTTCTGGTTCCCCCGTTCGTTTGACAGGGAGCACGGTGGCTTTTTACTGATGCGCGATGCAGGCGGCAGTTTAATTGACGATGACAAAGCCGTGTGGATACAGGGAAGGGCTACCTGGCTGCTTTCTACTTTATACAATACGGTTGAAAAAAAACAGGAGTGGCTTGACGGCGCAAAACTGGGCTATGAATTTTTGAACAGGTATTGTTTTGATACCGACGGGCAAATGTTTTTTCACGTAACCACGGATGGGAGGCCGATCCGTAAGAGAAGATATTTTTTTTCCGAAACATTTTATGTGATCGCAGCAGCGGCTTATGCCAAAGCAAGCGGCAGTGAAGAAGCAGCTCAAAAAGCCAGGGAAGTATTCAGAAATTGCATTGCCTATGCCGGTGGTGAAAAAAAACTGGAGCCGAAGTTTACGAATATCCGTCCCTCCAAAGGCATTGGGGTACCCATGATCATGATGAACACCGCCCAACAGTTGAGGGAAACCATTGGTGACGACCGTTGCGATGCCTTGATATTACAATGGATCGAAGAAATAGAAAAATATTTTGTAAAGGATGATATCCGTTGTGTAATGGAACAGGTTGCGCCCGATGGCAGCATCATTGATCATATTGACGGCAGAACACTTAACCCCGGTCATGCTATTGAAGGCGCCTGGTTCATTTTGCATGAAGCCCGGTACCGTAATAATGACCCGCATTTGATTGAGCTGGGTTGTAAAATGCTGGATTACATGTGGGAGCGCGGATGGGATGCGGCACATGGCGGTATATTGTATTTCCGGGATGTACACAATAAGCCCGTTCAGGAATACTGGCAGGACATGAAATTCTGGTGGCCCCACAATGAAACCATCATTGCCACCTTACTTGCTTACTTATTAACCGGAAATGAAAAATATGCCGAATGGCACAAGCTGGTGCATGATTATTCGTATGAACACTTTCATGATCAAAAGAACGGGGAATGGTTCGGCTACCTGCACCGCGATGGAAGCATTGCACAAACCGCCAAAGGAAATTTATTCAAAGGGCCGTTTCACCTGCCCAGGCAGGAATGGTATTGCGCGCAGACGCTACATGAGCATTTAAAGAAGGGTTGATTATTTTTGTTAGGCAAACACTGATCAGATATAAACCACTGAAATACGGATTCTTTTGTAGTCCATTGTAATTTGACGGAGGCTGACCTGTATGCTTTTTGGATTTCAAAATGGGAAACAGGTGGAAGCGGAGGCTATACTGCCGGTGGCGGACCCGGGCTTTCTGCATCGGGCATAGACATAAAATAAATAATCCATTTAAAATATCCCTCAGCAGTTCAGGGATTATGTATGACAAAGTCCGGTTGCGAAAGCGGCCGAATATTTTTTTATTCAGGCATTTTGCGGCTACCATTGCTAAAATGCAGCACGGTTAAATTACAATCCAATAGTTTTAACTTTACGGTCTGACCTGCATCAACTTTTAAATTGAAAGTGCTATGATAAAAGCAGCAGCTATCGCAATCGCTTTATTTCTTTTTATCACAACCCCGTTCGCGCAGGTTAAAGATGTTCCTGTTTTTGTATCCGGCACAGAAGGGCACAAAAGCTACCGCATCCCCGCCATCATCGGGCTACCCAACGGAGATATCCTGGCCTTTTGCGAAGGTCGCGTACACGGTGCGGGCGATTTTGGCGATATCAATATTGTTTTAAAACGCAGCAGCGATAAGGGAAAAACATGGAGCGTATTGCAAACGATTGTAGA
>NZ_DAOMOZ010000199.1:0-1485 GCF_035444585.1 Agriterribacter sp. | reverse complement strand
ATCCGCAGGGAAGGATATTTTTGTTTTACAATACCGGCAATAACCACGAGGGAGAAGTAAGAAAAGGGAAAGGTTTGAGAGAGGTTTGGTATACAACATCAACCGATAATGGTATTACCTGGAGCGAACCGGTGAACATCACCACGCAAACACATCGCCCCAAACAGCCGCAGGCAAACCCGGCGTATGATTTCCCCGAAGACTGGCGCAGCTATGCCAATACGCCCGGTCATGCCATGCAATTCAGCAAAGGCAAATACAAGGGCCGCATTTTTGTAGCGGCCAATCATTCTGCCGGCAATCCCCAGCCGCAGTTTGCCGATTACCGGGCGCATGGTTTTTATACAGACGATCATGGCAAAACCTTTCACCTGGGCGGAACGGTGAACCTCCCGGGAAGCAACGAATCCATGGCAGCCGAACTTTCAGGAGGACAACTCATGATGAACAGCCGCAACCAGAAAGGAGATATACGTGCAAGGATCGTTTCCCTAAGCAGTGATGGTGGTGCTACCTGGGATACGACTTATTTTGATAATAATCTCCCCGACCCTGTTAACCAGGGAAGCATATTAACGATCGGCAGGAAAAAAGGAAAAAACATTATCGCCTTTTGCAATGCTGCGGATACCAAAAGCAGGGATAACTTAACCTTACGGATCAGCTACGACAACGGCAAAACATGGAAGAAGAATTTTGTAATCGCTAAAAGCGAAGACGGTAAAAGGGATTATGCTGCTTATTCGGATATCGTAAATCTATCGAAGAAAGAAATTGGTATTCTATATGAGAAAAAGGGGTATTCAAGAATTGTGTTTACCGCGGTAAAGTGGCGGTGAGCAATTGCCCGGCATACTTCTTAGCTACAGATCGCACGGGTTTTCACGAATTTATATCCCTGGCAGTATTCGGGTAAAAAATGTTAACGGTTATACGAAACTTAACAAAGGAGTTACGCACGGCACAAGGGATGGGGGAAAGCCCGGCAGCATTTTGCGCAACCGTTTGCATGTGCCCGTTGAAGATTAATACATTAATTTCATTGCAGCATTGTCATTGTACTAAACAAAACGGCAATTCTTAAACAAAACCATATGAACAGGAAAGAATTTGTAAAGAATGCGGGCCTGGCAGCCGCCTCACTTACCGTATTGCCAACGGCTACTCTATTTGCAGGAAAAAGAAGCGCCGATCCAAAAGTTAAAATGGCGATCATTGGCGTGGGATTACGGGGACAGAACCACCTTGACCTGCTGTTAAGAAGAGCGGATGTGGATGTAACCGCCATTTGTGATGTAGATGAGCGCTCTTTAAAATCATCAAAAGAGCTGATCTCGAAAAGCGGGAAAAAAATGCCTGTGGTGTATACAGGTGATAATTACGCCTGGAAAAAACTGCTGGACACAGAAAAAGTAGACGGCATAGTAATAGCAACGCCCTGGGAATGGCATAAGCCCATGATCATTGGTGCATTGGAAGCCGGGG
>NZ_DAOMOZ010000198.1:545-8760 GCF_035444585.1 Agriterribacter sp. | reverse complement strand
AAAAATGGCCTTTGTACCTGTCTACCAAAAATACCATTCTTAAAAAATACGACGGAAGATTTAAAGATATCTTCCAGGATATTTACGAACAGGAATTCAAAGCACAGTTTGAAGCGGCCGGTATCGTATACGAACACCGCCTTATTGATGACATGGTGGCCAGCGCATTAAAATGGAACGGCAATTTTGTATGGGCATGTAAAAATTATGACGGTGATGTACAAAGCGATTCTATTGCCCAGGGGTTTGGCTCGTTAGGACTGATGACCTCCGTTCTGGTTACCCCCGATGGCAAAACACTGGAAGCGGAAGCTGCGCACGGAACCGTTACCCGCCACTACCGCAACCACCAGGCAGGAAAGCCTACCTCCACCAACCCTATAGCTTCCATCTTTGCATGGACCCGGGGACTGGCATTTCGCGGAAAGTTAGACAATAACCAGGCGCTTATTGATTTCAGCAATGCCCTGGAAGCCGTGTGTATTGAAACGGTGGAAAGCGGTAAAATGACAAAGGATCTCGCGATATGCATACACGGTACCAAAGTAAAGCTGGGCGAACATTATCTCAATACTGAAGATTTCCTTGAAGCCATCGATAACAATCTTTCGGCAAAACTTAAATAGAAGGCTTTAATAAAACACGGTAAGCGCAACCTTTTAATATGCCGGGAAAGCAATACCGGCTGGTTCATAACAAAAGTGCGCTGGTTAAATACAGCGCACTTTTATAATTTTTACTGCTTAAGATGACACAAAAATCTTACCTTCGCATCATTCCGCCTTGCCATCAGCTCTCGATGCTACCTGACCTGTGAGAACTACTATCTTTGCACTACTTTATTATTGGCATTGCTTTAATTACAACATTGTATGGCAGATATTTTTGAAAGACTGACAAGTAATTACGGGCCCCTGGGTCAGCATCGTGAACGGGCACACGGCTACTTTGCATTTCCCAAATTAGAAGGAGAAATTGACAGCCACATGAAATTCCGGGGAAAGGACATGATCGTATGGAGCCTGAACAATTATCTTGGGCTTGCCAATCACCCGCAGGTACGCAAAACGGATGCCGAAGCTGCTGCACAGTTCGGACTGGCGCTGCCAATGGGCGCACGTATGATGAGCGGCAATACAAATTATCACGAACAACTGGAAAGCGAGCTTGCGGAATTCGTACAAAAGGAAGATGCCGTTTTACTGAACTATGGTTACCAGGGTATGGTTAGTATCGTAGATGTATTGTGCAGCCGGCATGATATAATTGTATATGATGCGGAAAGCCATGCCTGTATTATTGATGGAGTACGGTTGCATGCAGGGCAAAGATTTGTGTACAAACACAACAATATAACAGATCTTGAAAAACAGTTGCAACGTGCAGAAGCGCTGATTAAAAAACAAAACACGGGAGGAGTACTGGTCATTACGGAAGGTGTGTTTGGAATGGCCGGCGACCAGGGAAAGCTAAAAGAGATCACCGCGCTTAAGAATAAATATTCATTCAGGCTGCTGGTTGATGATGCACATGGATTTGGCACATTGGGCAAAACCGGCGCCGGGGCGGGAGAAGAACAGGGCGTGCAGGATAAAATTGATCTTTACTTTTCTACATTTGCCAAATCAATGGCTTCCATCGGCGCTTTTGTTGCAGGCGACAAACCCATTGTTGATTATATCCGATATAATATCCGCAGCCAGATCTTTGCCAAAAGCTTACCCATGCCTTTGGTTCTGGGCAATCTGAAGCGGCTTGAATTATTACGATCGCACCCCGAATTAAAAGAACAGCTCTGGAAAAATGCGCTCTCCCTTCAAAAAGGATTAAAGGAAAAAGGCTTTGATATCGGGAATACAGATTCCGTTGTTACACCTGTATACATGAAAGGCGGTGTGGAAGAAGCCACTGCAATGGTGATGGATCTCAGGGAAAACTATGGCATCTTCTGCTCTATTGTTGTGTACCCCGTTATTCCCAAAGGACATATCATTTACCGGCTCATCCCTACTGCCACACATACCCGGAAAGATATAGCGCAAACACTTAACGCGTTTGAAGAAACCAAGAAAAAGTTAGATATGGGTTTGTATAAAGTAGCTGAAATCCCTGCCATGGCTGAAGTGTAAGAAATAAACAGCAACAGTCATTATGTTATTACCATTTCAACAGCCTAAAGCAGCAGGCAACGGGAACATAGTATTCGCGGGCGATATTGGCGCTACCAAAACCAACCTGGCCATGTATAGGGTGGAAAACGGGAAATACCGTTTGTTGCAGGAAGCAAAGCTGGTGTCTAAAGACTATAACAATATAGCTGAATTAACAGGTGAATTTACCAGGGATACTCCTGAGCCTGATGCCATTTGTTTTGGCGTTGCCGGGCCGGTATTGAACGGGCATGCAACGCTATCCAACCTGCAATGGGAAATAGATATAAAAGAAATTACAGCGCAGTATAAAACGGCAAAGGTTCATCTCATCAATGACCTTAAGGCAACCGCTTACGGACTGGCAGTACTTGACGAAAAAGACACAGCGGTTGTTCATAAAGGCAACAGCGCAGTTGGAGGCAATGCCGCTATTATAGCACCGGGTACAGGCCTTGGCGAGGCAGGGCTGTATTGGGATAGCCAATATTATCATCCTTTTGCCACAGAAGGCGGCCATGCCGATTTTGCCGCCAGGAGCAGCTTTGATTTTGAGTTGTATACGTATCTGCAACAGCAATTTGAACATGTAAGCTGGGAAAGGCTGGTATGCGGACCGGGCATTGTAAACATTTACCGGTTTTTGCGGGATGAAATGAAAATGGAAGAACCCGGATGGCTGAAAGAAAAAATGGCAAATGCAGACAAAGCCGCTACCATTAGTGAAAATGCAGAACAATGCCTCATTTGTGAAGAAACCATGCGCTGTTTTATGCGATACCTGGCTTATGAATGTGCTAACCTGGTTTTAAAACTAAATGCCACCGGCGGACTTTTTATAGGCGGCGGCATAGCACCGCAGATCGTCCGCCTTTTTGAGCATGATGCATTTTATACTTCCTTCCGGCAGAAAGGACGGCTGAATTTTTTATTGGAGAAGGTACCGGTAAAAATCATATTGAACAATAAAACAGCCCTGCTTGGGGCCGCTTACTATGCCGCCACAAGATAGGTCTGTGCGGACCTGCGCTGTTCTCCAAACATCCGAAACTTCTTAATTGTTTGTTTTGGTTGCCGGAATTACCAATAACGGAATGATCGTATGGTACGACATCCTCCGGGTTACACTTGGATGAAATATCCTGTCCCACACGCTCCGCTGGTAGGTGATCATTGCCAGTATGTCTATATCATTGCTTTTAATGTAATCCTGTAATGTGTCCTCAAATTCGTGCCCCGACAAATGGGTTGTAGCAAGCGATTGTGTATTAAGATGTTTTTTTAGCTTTCGCTCATATTCTGCCATGTTCATTCCATGTTCTAAAAAAAGGGCAGCATCGGCAGTGTCTTCATCGGTAAAGACAACAACATCGAGGGAGGCCTTAAATACTTCGAGGATGCCGGCTATTTCCCGCAACACCTTTTTATCTTCCTCGAAATAACTGGTAGCGAACAAAAGTTTACCCGGCACTTTCCAGTTATACTCATAAGGTACAACCATTAAAGGTACTTTGGTCTTCCCTGTGAGCCCTGCGGTTCTGCTGCCCCATATCCTGTCCTGAAGACCGTTTATGCCAAAAGTGCCCATTACCACAAGATCAATTTCCAGTTCTTCACACATCTGCAAAATATTATCTTCTATGCTACCCTCGCGAAGGAAAGTGTTTATGGCCACAGACTCTGTTTCTGCGATACTTAATTTTATCTGGCTTAAATTTTTGTCTGCCTCCTTTGAAATGGACTTAAGCTCATCCCGTACCAGGTCTAACCGGTCACTGTAAAAGCGATCTGTTATGTCCACAACATGAAGCAGGTTAATTTCAACCGGGTGCAGCCTGGCTGTTTGCACAGCAAAATTCAACGCATTTACCGCGCAGGAGGAAAAATCCGTAGGTACTAATATTTTTTTCATCTTTTTGTATGATTTAACAGCTACTCATCATAACAAACGTACATGAAATTTTTCATTTTGATACAATGGCATTCAGGTTTCACAGGCCCGGCTAAACGGATTTGCCAATACGGCAAACGCTTAACCGATAACCTGTTACAGCACAATGGTACTTCATTATCAAATCAAGGTATTCCATTGATCTATTATTAAATTATGATTTTTTCGACGCCTTATGCGAAATGCGATCCCTGGCATTTATCAGGGTCTGCCGGGTTATAGAACATCTCCCCGGCGGTTATCTCTGTATGTCTTATGATTCGTGAGAAGATGCATATAAGCCTGGTTCATTTTTTTGTTATTTGAGTGAAGTAATAAATGCTGCGGTGTACCGGATAACGTTATCGGAACATCTTATCAAATATCACCCTTAAAAAAAACTTTAATGACGATCTTTATCATCACAAAGAATGATAAAGATCAATACGCTGCTGCAGGATCCTGTTCGCTATTTTTTACATAAGGATGCTGGTACCGCTAATGAAAGACGATAGATTGGCGGTAATAGATTACTGCCGGCAAATGCCGTAAAAATGATCACTGTTCTTTCAATTTTTGCAAAGTTTCTTTTTCCTTCCTTTTCTCAAGCCTTCTGAAATAGCCACGTACTAAAAAACTATGCTTCATCCCTTCCATCACTTCGTTAAAATTTTGAGTACTTTTCTGAATATTGTCAAGGCTAACATTAATAGACTCAACTATGCCGGAATCCCTGAGCAAGGCATTAACCGCACCTTTCCCTTCATTAATATCATGCCTAATGCCACCGGCAACCAGGGAAAGCGTTTTTGCGAGTGTATCTGCCTGATCGGCAACCTGCCTGATGCGAACTATTGCAGTATTGAGGTTTTCGGCAAAAGAAGTGTCTGTTAATATCGCGCCAAGCGATCCCCTTCCGTTTTTTACGTCGAGCACCAGTCCGTTCAAATCACTCACCATCGCATTTGCCCCGGCAGTAGCCGACCTGATGTTTGCCACTGATGCACTTAAATTCCGCACCAACGAACTGTCGTTTAACAAGTCCCATAAAGCTGTGCTGTTGTTTATACGCAACAAAGTACTTTTAAGCTCAGCGGCAATTATTGCGAGATCATTGTTTGTTCCCGAAAGGGTGCTCACCATATTATCCAGGTCGGGTGAAGACCGGGTCGTCAGGATATCACCCGGAGCAATACGTTCCGCATCACCCGCTTCCGGCACAATGCTGATCACCTTATTTCCCATCAATCCATCCGTTGCAATGGTAACCCTGGCATTTTTACGGATGTATTGTTTCATTGAATTCTCAATGAGCAGCTCTACTTCAACGCGGCCGTCGTCCAGGATATAAACTTTCTTTACTGTACCCACCTGTATACCCGCATACCTTACATTGTTCCCCGCCGTTAACCCCTGCACGTTCCGGAAATGAGCTTTTATCGAGAACGTAGCCCCGAAAAGATTCCTGTTTTTGCCAATCATGTATAAAAGCAGGATCAGGAAAGCCAGTCCTGCAATTACAAACGCACCCAGCTTAAGGTTTGAAAATGATTTTTTTGCCATAACAATTTTATTCAAAAAATGCTTTTATTGCAGGATCATTCGATTGTATCAGTTCATCGTAAGTACCTTCTTTGTAGTTCCGTCCATCTATCAGCATAACCACTCTGTCTGATACCATGCGCACGCAATTCATATCATGAGAAATGATCAGGGAAGCAGCATGGTACTTTTGCTGCACTTCTTTGATCAAATCAATAATTTCACGGCTGGTGATCGGGTCCAGTCCGGTAGTGGGCTCATCATACAGGATAATAGCGGGTTTCAGAATCAATGTTCTGGCCAATGCTATTCTTTTGCGCATCCCGCCGGAGAGCTCTGCAGGCATCATATCAATAGTGTGCGCCAGCTTAACATCCTCCAATGCGTTTTTTACCAGTTCATCTACTTCTTCCTGCGTTGCTGTAATGGAATGCCGCCTCAGCGGGAACTCCAGGTTTCCCCTTACCGTCATTGAATCGTATAAAGCATTGCTCTGAAAAAGGAATCCGATCTTCATCCTGATAGCGTCCAGCGCTTCATCATTCAGTTCCGGAATACTTTCACCCAGCACTTCAATGCTTCCGCTGTCTGGCTTCAGCAAACCAATAATACATTTGATCAAAACCGATTTTCCGGAACCTGATTTCCCCAGTACCACCACACTTTCGCCTGCATGTAAACGAAGGCTGAAATCAACAAGCACCCTGTGAACGCCAAACGATTTGTACAAATTACGAATCGTCATTACCGCTTCATCCCGGCCGTAATTTTCCAATGTTCTTTTTATACTTCCCGCTATATGCATACCGTTTTAGTTCAGTCCCAGTACACCGGTTACCTGTACCGCAATAAGATCAATAAAAAATATAAGCACAGAAGACAGCACAACAGCAGAATTTGCCGATTGCCCCACCCCTTCTGTTCCCTTTTTGGAATAATATCCCTTATAACAACCTACTATTCCTACAGCAAAACCAAAGAAAAAAGATTTCACAAAAGCAGGCAGCACATCGCCAAAGGAAAGATTCCTGAATACTTTTGTCCAGAAAAGATCAAAGCTGGTAACGCCGCTCATATTTACACCGAGGTAAGTCCCGTACAGTGCTACCGCGTCACCCAGCATAACGAGCAGGGGTAGCGTAAAAGTAGCAGCCAGCACCCTTGTTACCACCAGGTATTTAAAAGGATTGGTACCGGATACTTCCATTGCATCTATCTGTTCGGTTACTTTCATGGAACCCAGTTCTGCACCTATGCTGCTGCCTATTTTCCCCGCAAAAATAAGCGCCGTAATAACCGGTCCTATTTCCCGCACAATAGCAATACCCACCATGGCGGGCAGCTGCGATTCCACTCCATAATCTACCAAAAAAGGGCGTATTTGCATGGTAAGCACCAGCCCCATAATAAAAGTAGTAAGCATAACCAACGGCAGAGATTTATAGCCAATGATAAAGCATTGCCTGAGAAATTCCGCTATCTCGTACCTCGGTTTGAACCACTGTGAAAATAACCTTCCTGTAAAACGGGAGATATCCCCTGCTTCTTCAAAAAACTGCTTCCAGAACTGAACGCGCAACATACCCTAAAAATAATTAAATATTCCGGGCCCTGCGTTTAAGGGTAGCTGTTTCTTGCAGGCAGCAATAATACCTCGCCCGCATAAAAGGAGGTGAGGCGGGAACAAACGCAAAGAATACATTCCTATATTTACAAAAAGCCTGCATCGTGAAAACCCGGACTGTTAAAAGCAGCGGCAAAATATCGTTGAAATTGCCGGGCTCCCCCAAAAACGGGGATGCCTCTTATACTACGCCCAATAAGGTGGAACTTATCCGTGGCGGCACGCCGTATTTTAGCCGGATGCTTGGAATGATCGACGGTGCAAAGCATTCCATTCATCTTCAAACCTATATTTTTGATGATGATGATACCGGGAAATTAATCGGCGAAGCATTGAAAAATGCGGCGGGCAGAGGCGTTAACGTGTATGTTATGCCTGATGGGTACGCATCCAACCTGATCTCCAAATCTTTTATCAGGGAGCTCAGGACGGCAGGCGTTCATTTTCGCTTTTTTGAACCTGTAATAAGGAGCAGGTACTTTTATTTTGGCCGCCGCCTGCACCATAAAGTGATTGTAACAGATGCGCAATATGCCATGGTAGGAGGAATAAATATTACCGAGCGGTATAACGACAGACCCGGCTATACGGCATGGCTCGACTTTGCCGTATTTGTTGAAGGGAAGATCGTAAAAGAATTGTGCATGCTGTGCTGGAGAACGTGGAAAGGCTTTCCTGCAAAGGTAGTTTCAATGCCATGCGCACACCAGCCATCGTTGGCTGTACTGCCGGGCGATGCGCATACCATGGTACGCATGCGCATTAACGACTGGGTACGCAATAAAAAACAGATATCCCGCAGCTATTTTGAAATGCTTCGCAACGCCCGGTCGCATGTGGTTATTTTATGCAGCTATTTTTTGCCTGGAAAAACGTTCAGGAAAAATCTGGTAGATGCTGCCAAAAGAGGTATTGGCATTAAAATTATTCTTGCCGGCATATCGGACGTGAAAGTGGCAAAATATGCGG
>NZ_DAOMOZ010000198.1:0-524 GCF_035444585.1 Agriterribacter sp. | reverse complement strand
ATCTATGACTGGCTGTTGCGGAACAATGTGGAAATTTACGAATACCAGGGCAATGTTTTGCATGGCAAAGTAGCGGTTTGTGATACCGCATGGCTAACCATAGGTTCCTATAACATTAATAATATAAGCGCTCACGCCAGCATAGAATTAAATCTTGATATATGCGATACCGGCTTTGCCGCAGAAGTGGAATCTGTATTTGAAGATATTATTGAAAAAGAATGTATACATGTAACCAGGGAAATGCTGATCCAGAAACGCACTTTATTCAAGCGCTTCATGTGGTGGTCTTCATACCAAATCGTTAAGGGGCTTATATATCTTTTTACATTTTATTTCAGGCAAAAGAATTGAGGTACGCTGTCAGCTTTGAGCGATCAGCGATCAGCCGATGTATACTAACGATAAGCAAAGTTCTCGGATACAGGATACAGGTTACAGGGCGCAGGTTGCAGGGTGCAGGACAAGACAGTTGTGCGTGCCTAAAATAGGTTGACATTTTTTTTAAATTATTCAAAAAGATC
>NZ_DAOMOZ010000197.1:0-8795 GCF_035444585.1 Agriterribacter sp. | reverse complement strand
ATTTGCCTGAAGTGGTATCTGCCGACAATCCCATTATCCGCATGGGATTTTGGCCGGGTGGAGACAGGGACGGCAACCCATACGTTAGAACGGATACCACTTTAAAGGTAGCAGGCGCATTACGCGAAAGCATTATGAGATCATATTACCTGGATGTTCGCCGTCTTAAACGAAGACTTACATTTAAGGGGGTTGATGTGCCGCTGCAGCAACTGGAGCTGAAGCTGTATAATAATCTTTTTGTACCGGGATATAAGAGCGATATCAGTAAGACGGAGATCCTGGACACCCTCCTGCAAATCAAGGAAACGCTCATTTACAAGCACAACGGGCTGTTCCTGGACCTGATTGAATCGCTGATCAATAAAGTGGAAGTGTTTGGATTGCATTTCGCATCACTGGATGTGAGGCAGGACAGCTCTGTTCACGCCAGGGTGATTGAGGAGATTGTTAAAAAGACGAATGCACTCCCGTCTGATTATTTATCATTAACAGACCAGGAAAAAATTCAGTCGCTGCTAAAGGTCAGCACTTTGGTTAACAATGAAGCGCTGACCGATGAAATTCATAAGGATACCCTTAAGGTAATGTCGACGATCAAAAATATCCAGTCCAGCAACGGGGTGGAGGGTTGCGACCGGTATGTTATAAGCCATGCCGACAGCGCTCTGACTGTTATCGAGGTATACGGATTGCTGTTGATGAGCGGGTGGGAGGCAGGTTCGCTGCTGGTGGATATAGTGCCGCTTTTTGAAACTGTTGATGATCTTGACAACGCTGCAGCCATAATGAAAGAGCTGTATGAGCTCCCGGCATACCGGCAACACCTGCGCCTGCGCAGGAACAGGCAAACCATCATGCTTGGCTTTTCCGATGGCACCAAAGACGGCGGCTATCTTATGGCCAACTGGAGCATATATAAGGCCAAAGAAGCACTTACCCGGATATCAAGGGCTTATGACATTGATGTAATATTTTTTGACGGAAGGGG
This sequence comes from Agriterribacter sp., assembly GCF_035444585.1. Taxonomy (GTDB): domain Bacteria; phylum Bacteroidota; class Bacteroidia; order Chitinophagales; family Chitinophagaceae; genus Agriterribacter. Next base: position 7,804 of record NZ_DAOMOZ010000197.1, on the reverse strand, counting down.
CGGTCCGCCCGCAAGAGGCGGTGGAAAAACGCATAAATTTTATGCTTCCCTCGGCAAGAATATTGCCAATGAAGAAATTCAGCTGACCATACAGGGGCAAACCGTAAGCTCCAATTTCGGCACCATCGAGTCGGCCCAGTTTAATATTGAACAGTTGATCAATGCGGGTATTTCCAATGACCTGTTCGCTTCACAGAAAGTCATTCTCCGGGATGATGAAAAAGAGCTTATACAGCAGTTGGCCGAAAAAAGCCTTACCGCTTACCTGGAACTGAAAAATCATCCCAATTTCCTGGAATACCTTGGTCATGCAAGCCCGTTGAGATTTTATGCAGCAACCAATATCGGCAGCCGTCCGGCAAAAAGGGGCGGTTCGGGCAAGCTGGTATTGGAAGATCTTCGCGCCATCCCTTTTGTTGGCTCATGGAGCCAGCTAAAGCAAAATGTAACGGGGTATTATGGTGTTGGTACCGCCTTTAAAAAAATGGATGAAGAAGGCAGGTGGGAAGAAGTGAAAAAGCTATACGAAAATTCTACTTTCATTAAAACGCTGATCGCCAACTGTGAAATGTCTATGAAAAAAAGCTTTTTTCCGATGACGCGTTTTCTTTCCACACATCCCGTATATGGAGAAATATGGAACAAGGTATTTGAGGAATACGAGCTTACCAAACAGTACGTGTTTCGGCTCACCGGCAAAAATGAGCTGATGGCAGATTACCCGATAGAGCAGCTTTCTGTTCAAATGCGGGAAAGGATCGTGCTGCCCCTGGTGACCATACAGCAATATGCTATTACCAAAGTAAGGGAAATGGAAGAAAGTTCGCTGCAGTCGCCGCATAAGCAAACGCTTGAAAAACTGGTGATGCGTTGTTCTTTCGGTATCATCAATGCGGGACGCAATTCGGCGTGAGGAGGGTTTCAGGGTGCGTGTTACAGGGTACAGGTTGCAAGTTGCAGAGTAGAGGATAGGGGTTTGAGGTATAAGGTTGCAGGTCTCAGGGAGTTTTCGGGATAACGGCAGAAGCAGCAAAACCCATGGTGTGTCCTTCTCTTTATGTCTGTGTGAGCAGATCCTTGATTTTTTCAACAACAGTGCTGTCTGTTTCTATCCAATATTGAAACTCTCCCCATCCATTTTCTGTAAACTCAAAATCCATCCGGTATGATTATCATAATTTGAATTTACAGGTCTTACCATTTTTCAATTGATTTATTGATTCATATTAGGACAGTTTTGAGCCCGTATCTAAAGTTCACGTTATGATAAACAAAAGCCATCCATAGAAATAGACGGCTGTAACGATTGCTTGCCCTGTGAAAAAATTTAGGATATCCCTGAAACCGAGACCTGCACCCTGTAACCCGTATGTCTAAAAGCTGAAAATGGCTGCAAGCACGAATGATCCCGTGCTTTTAACGCCTGCCCCGTTATTCTTTGTGAATATGGGATCTTCGGCGCTGTCTAAACGGAATTCAGGTATGATCATGAAATTGGCATGTGGTCTGATGTTAAAAGAAAGCGTGGTTTGGAAAATGCCTGAACCAAAAAGGGGATAAACATCATCGTATTCATCCATGTAGGTTATTACGCCGTTTTTGTCATCGAAATATTCTCCCCGGAGTGTTAGCCCGAATTTTTCTGTTGGATCAACATTCAGGTACAGTGCTGAACCCCACCAGGAACCTGAGCTGCCACCTTCCGGATTATAAAATTTTACCGTTCCGTCATATCCGAGGCTGAACTTATCCGAGAGGGTAGCAGTAGCCGTTAGTCCAAGCTGATTGTTGGCGGCATTATCAAAATCTTTTCCGCCAACATAATTCAGGAAAGCGCTGAATTTATCAAAGCTGGCGCTGAATTGTCCCAGAATGAATTTATTTGAAAAACCGGCGCTGATATAATCATTTGGATTGACTATTCCCACCATTAATCCGAAATGATCACCCAGCCCGAAATCGGCTTTAATACCGGTATGCGAAAATGGTCCGTAAGAAAACATATAGCTCATGCTATAGTTCCGGTTTAGCTGTGGATCCAGTACCTCATACCCAACATGGGTACCCCATTTACCTGCTGTAAACTTTACTTTTTGAGAAGGCGAATAGCTGATATAAGCCTGTTTGATGGCTGCCATAGCGCCGCTTTCGGCATACGAAAATTCCTGCGCCCTGCTGCCAAAGCCAAGGTCAATGGTTGCAGACACTTTCCCTGCGGTATAATCTGCTTTAACGGAGGCCATGCCCAGCTCAAAGGAGTTTTGCGAATTGGTAAAGCTGGTGTAATTATTGATTGCTCCCTGATCTTTGGCATTTGCAAAATTATACCGGTAATAGCCATCAACGGAGCCCGAAAGAGTGAGCTCTCCTTTTTTGTCTGTAGAATCCTGTGAAAAAGCACTTGAGCATGCGGCCATAAAAATGGCTGGTGTAAGAATTTTTCTTAACATTGCAGTTGATTTTTAGTGTTAAAATGAAAGGGTACTGTTTTAAACCTGGTCAGAGGTTTTCTCAAAACTGTACCTTTTCTTTATTTGCGTTAGTCGGTTTGTTTTGATGCCCGGGCTAGTCTATTGTTTCTTCCTCGTGAATGCTTCCATTGTTGGTTACCAGCAAAGTTCCCTGCAGGTATTTTTCGTTATGCTGTGTGGCGTCCAGCCCGATTTCTTCCTCTTCAGCGGTTACGCGAAGTGGTAATATGAAATTGATGAATTTGAAAATGGCAAACGACACGATGAAACTGTATCCCGCGGAAATAACCATTGCTTTTAACTGGGTAAAGAAAAACGCGCTGTTACCATAGAACCATCCGTCATTGCCACCGGCATTAACAGCCTTCGTAGCGAAAATGCCTGTCAAAAGCATACCTACCATACCGCCTATGCCATGACAGGGGAAAACATCAAGGGTGTCATCGAGCGATGATTTTTGTTTGTAGTAGATAGCAATATTGGAGATGATAGCTGCAATAAGACCGATGAAGATGCTTTGTGGTATTGCCACAAAGCCTGCAGCAGGCGTGATGGCTACCAATCCTACAACGGCCCCGATACAAAATCCTACAACTGAAGGTTTTTTACCTCTGAGCACATCAAAAAACATCCAGCCCAATCCACCGGCAGCAGCTGCAGTATTGGTAGTTGCAAATGCCGAAACTGCCAGGGCATTGGCGCCTAAAGCCGAACCTGCGTTAAAGCCAAACCAGCCGAACCACAGCAAGCCCGTGCCGATCAAAACATAAGGGATGTTGGCCGGGGGGATTTCTCTGTGCTCTATATGCGCTTTTCTGCGTTTTAACACAAGTGCACCTGCCAGTGCAGCACACCCTGCGGAAATATGTACTACGGTACCGCCTGCAAAATCGAGGGCTCCCATTTTAAACAAAAAGCCTTCGGGGTGCCAACTCCAGTGTGCCAAAGGAGCATATACCAATATGCTGAACAAGGCAATGAAAAGAATATAGGAGGTAAACCGGATCCTTTCTGCAACAGCGCCCACCACCAATCCCGGTGTGATAATGGCAAACATTAGCTGGAATACGGAAAACAATGTTTTTGGAATAGTAGGAGCGCCTGCCCAGGGCGCACCTGAGTTTACATCCCTAAAAAACAGGTGTGTTGCAGGATTACCGATAAAGCCGCCGATATCTTCCCCAAAGCAAAGGCTGTATCCTATAAATATCCACAATACGCTTACCACCCCGGCAGCTACCACGCTTTTCATCATAGTGGAGATCACATTTTTACGGTGTACCATCCCCCCGTAAAAAAAGCCAAGTCCGGGTGTCATCAAAAAAACAAGAGTGGCAGCTACAATAACCCAGGCCATATCTGCTGCGCTGTAAGCACCGGTGTCGGTAAAGTCGGCAACAGGTTTAACGAAAATAGCAGCCAAAGCTATGGCTGCCAGTACCAAAAAAGGAGCAATTTGTTTTAGCGTTCTCTTAGCCATCGGGGAAAATTTTAAATTAAAAATAAAATATATTTAATAATATTCAACAAATATACTCTATAACTTGATAATATTTCAATAAATAATTCATATATTATTATTATTAATTTAAATTGATGATTTGTTGAATATAATTCATATCACCAAATCTTATGGTATTATAAAAAATAAAGAATTAATTTATATAGATTCATTCATTAAAATGTATTATTTCAAATAATTAAAAATAATAATTGACATATAAAATATTATAATGTTATTATTATATAAATTATTAAATAAAATATGTATTTAATAATCAATAAAAAAGCCAGGCACCAAAAGGCCTGGCTTGAAAAAAAGCATTATAGAAATCGTTAATTGCTGCTTAAAGCCATCAACTTTCTTAGTTCAAGCATTTCTGCTTTTAGTTTTTCTATTTCTGCCTGTTGTTCTTTTACAGACGCCACCAGCACCGGTATCAGACTGGTTTCGTTGATTGTTTTTATAGTGGCGTTCCGGTATACATTTTTCCCATACCTGTATGAAACTGTTTTTTCATTTACAAGAGTTGGGAAAACGGACTCGATATCTTCGGCAATAAAGCCATATTGCTTCCCCTCTTTGAGCTTCAGATGCCTGAATGTGGCTGCATTGTATTCAAATTGTTTGGGTTGAAGCTGCGTAATTTTTTGGAGCGGACTGTCAATGGTGGTAATGTTTTTTTTGATTGAGTGATCTGAGATCTCCTGAGCATGGGTAGCGTTTGCAACCAAAAGAAATGCAAATATATAGCATGCTTTTTTTGCCGTATTTATATAATACATTGTTGTGATGTTTTGTGATTGATAGATAAGGAACAACCCTGGTAAGGCGTGCCTATGGAAAGATGCAGGAGCAGGGTTAAGAAAAATTAGGTGGAGGAGTAGCCACAGGGAAAAAGATGTTTTGTATGCGGCCAAACTGAATTGAGCTGGTATACTTTGCTGATATTCCGGCGGGGATCGATATTTGAAAGGCGGCCCGCTGATCCGCTGTGTATTCCTTTTCACCGGTTTTTTCATTGCGTTCTTTCCCTGTGTTTTCAGCTTCAGCGATGCATGCAGTGGCCGGTATTTTAAAGGGAAACGATAATAAGGAGGAAGCGGCTCCCTTAAAAAGGAATACTGCAATTAAAAATGATGCTGTAATATGTTTGGAATAACAAAGCAATACACGAAAATAAATGATTAAAATATTCCATCACAGGGGTAGAATTGTTAAAATTCATTAATAACGGGAAGGGCAGAATCATTAATATGCGGTTCATTTAAATATCCTGTTTTTTGTGTTTCATGCTGTACATTTATATTCCTTCTAATTTCCTGTTTTTTGAGAAACAGATCTTTCATACTGATCTTTCCGGGATTGACCCTGGCTTTAAGCGCAGATGCACAGCTCAGGGACAATGGCGTACACAGTTTCAACGAAAAGAACATCAACTGGTGGGTATATGGCGCTATCCTGTTCATTGCTGCCATAGCCGTATATTGGGTTATCCGGTCGCTGCAGCAAAGGCTAAAAGAAGAAAAAACCATCAGCGCTTTCGCTACTTCTTTATACGGACTGAAAACGGTTGAAGATATTTTTTGGAATACTGCCAGGTACTGTGTTGAAAAAACAGGCTTTGTGGATTGCGTCATTTATCAGCTGGATGAAACCCGAACCGTACTGCTCCAAAGGGCGGCATTTGGTCCTAAAAATCCCTGGCGCCGCGAAATCATCAACCGTATTGAAATACCAGTGGGTAAAGGAATTGTGGGTTCTGTTGCACAAACGGGTAATGCAGAGATCATTCATAATACAGCAGCCGATGCCCGGTATATAGTAGACGATGAAAGAAGGTTATCGGAGATCGCGGTTCCGGTATGGGTCGACGGAAGGATTTTTGGCGTGATAGATTCTGAACATCCCCAAAAGGGCTTTTTCACCAGGTATCATTTGCGGATGCTTAAAAAAATTTCTGCTATTTGTTCGGAGCGTATTGTTAAGTACCTGGCAGAAGACAGGCTGAGGAGTAAAATTGCCCGCGACCTTCATGATGAAATAGGCTCAACGCTCACCAGTATCAATATACTCAGCAAGGTGGCCATGCAAAAAGGACTTGAAAGCGATAGAGTAAGTGCGTATTTGCAAAAAATAAAGGATAATTCCGGTAACATTATGGAACGGATGAGCGATATTGTATGGGCCATTAATCCTGTGAACGACAGCTTTGATAAGGTGATATTGCGAATGAAAGAGTTTGCGGCTGAAATGCTCGAGCCGGCGGGTATCAACTATTATTTTAATGAAGAAGGGTCGCTTGATAAAACGCAGCTTAACCTTGAACAGCGAAAGGATATTTACCTGGTTTTTAAAGAGGCGATCAACAATACCGTAAAATACAGCAAAGCAACGGAAGTGAATATTGTTTTGCAAAAGAAAAATGACAGTTTAAAAATGATCGTTATGGATAACGGTGAAGGTTTTAATACGGGAGCCGAATACACGGGTAACGGGCTGAAAAACATGCAGGACCGGACCGAAAACATGAAAGCCTCGTTAAAAATTGACTCCATAAAAGGCACAGGAACCACCATCGCACTTGAAGTGGTTATCACATGATTAGGGTATGTGCCGCTAAAATAAAGATAAGTAAGTTGCGCCCGGCCAATTCATTTTGTAATACAGCTTTAAGGATATTGTTTTTTGCCGGTACCCGGGCATGAATGATACCCGGTAAGCTCAAAAAGAACGTACCACTGTAAGCTATGCCTGTAAGTATTGTTATATATGAAGATAATGCAACGCTTCGTGAAAGTTTAAGCAATCTGTTGGCGCTCACCGGCGAATACACCGTTTTGGCCAGCTACCCGGATTGTTCAAAAGTAACAGAAGATATAAAAAGCCTGCATCCCGATGTAATACTGATGGATATTGATATGCCGGGTATCAATGGCATTGAAGCGGTAAAAAAAATAAGGGCTGTCAATGCCCCTGTGCAGATCATAATGCTTACTGTTTTTGATGATAACACCCATGTGTTCGACGCCATGTATGCCGGCGCCAATGGCTATCTCCTGAAGAAATATGTATCCGATAAGCTTATTCATTCTATAAGGGAAGTGCTTGAAGGCGGGGCCCCTATGAGCCCGTCTATTGCACGGATGATCATCTCCAGCATGCAGGAAAACACAAAGACGCCGGCAAAAGACTACCTGCTTACCAACAGGGAAAAAGAAATTCTGCAGTTGCTTTCCAAAGGAAACAGCTTTAAGCTCATTGCGGCAGAGTTATTCATCAGTCTCGACACCGTTCGCACGCATATTAAACACATTTATGACAAATTGCATGTTCGTTCCCAGGGTGAGGCCATCAGCAAAGCCATTAACGAGAGATTGGTGTAAGAGGTGTGGGGTGTAAGGTGTAAGGCGTGCTGGTAACTCATAGCGGATTGCTCCTGGCTTACTGCCTTTGGATTTTTAAAATTTATGGTTTTTAATTTTTTGTTTATCGTTGCATTCCTTCGGATTTCGAGCTTCTTTCTTCGGATTTGAGCTTTTTTTGGTTCTTGTTATTTGGTTCTTGGTGCTTTTCAGACGCGGTGCTGACCCTCCTTCGCCGGGTGCCGACCGCATCTTTGGATTTTTAAAATTTATGGTTTTTAATTTTTTGTTTATCGTTGCATTCCTTCGGATTTCGAGCTTCTTTCTTCGGATTTGAGCTTTTTTTGGTTCTTGTCATTTGGTTCTTGGTGCTTTTCAGACGCGGTGCTGACCCTCCTTCGTCGGGTGCCGACCGCATCTCCGGATTTTTAAAATTTATGGTTTTTAATTTTTTGTTTATCGTTGCA
>NZ_DAOMOZ010000196.1:0-8805 GCF_035444585.1 Agriterribacter sp. | reverse complement strand
TGTTGCCGTAAACCTGTACTGTTTTACTTTTTCATCGGTAAAGCTGATGGTGATATTATACCAGCGCTCCAGTTCTGCTGCAATGGTTTCAAAACTATTGTCATTAAAGGCAAGACGGTTCTCTGTCCATGATACTTCGGTTAAAGTGCTATCCGTTTTATTGTAAGTGAGCCCGGTTATTTTAAAATTCCCGGTAGCTGCATCTTTATCCGTCAGCTTGTTCTTTTCTGCGGCCGGCACAGCGGTAATGTTGGGCAGGATGATCTTTTCGTTGGGGCGCAGGTATATTTTTTTCTTTTTATTATCCCGTAAGGTCACTTCCACCGAACCTTTCAGCAGGGAGGTCTCGGATGTTTTATCGCCGGGGTAGGCCCGCACATTAAAAGTGGTTCCCAGCACTTTTATATCCATGGCGCTGGTATGAATGATGAATGGACTTTCAGCATTGTGCACTACATCAAAAAATGCTTCGCCTACCAGGGTAAGCTCACGGCTGCCGGTATTAAAACCTTCCGCGATATGAATGGTGCTGCCTGCATTAAGCATTACCTTGGTGCCGTCGGGTAGCTGAATTGATTTTCTTTCACCCGCTTTGCTTACTTCAGTGCTGTTGTATTTTAACTGTGCTTCCTGCCGGTGGTTTTCAAACGAATTATCGTAATTGCGGGTAGCCCAGAAAAGAATACCGGCAACTGTTGCGGCAACAGCTGTGGCATACAACCATCTTCTTCCGGCAGCAGGCGGCTCCACGAAACCGGGTTGAATAGTAACCGCTCCTTCTGTTGTTTCATTTGAAAAATGTTCTTCAGCGAGCAGGTGAAAGGCCTTCCTGTCGGCAGCAAATGTTTCGGCCGAGTGATTGCCGGTAAATGAAAGATAGAGGTCTTTGGCCTGTTTAACCGTAGCCGATTTATGTTGGTTTTTCTTTATCCATTCTTCCCAAAAAATCACGTCCTCTTCATGGACGCCCAGGCAATAATTCTGAAATGACTCATCCAGCATAAAATCTTCCGCCTCGAACGCTGTATAATTCATCAGTTCCGGTTTTTGTACTATAGAAGCAGCGCCAACGGATTTTTACTATGAAAATGGTGTTTTTTTTTTAATGCAGGTTATTGAAGCAAAAAGCAGAAGAGAAAATATCCGATCAACGTATAGTCCGGTATGAGATTTCCCGGAGGGGCAGATACCAGAATGAGCCTGAGTGATTTCAGCGACTGGTGGATAATATTGTACGCTGTTCTTTTGGTGATGTTGCATCTGGCTGCAATTTCATCGTAATCAAGGTCTTCAAAGAATTTCAGTTTCAACAATTCTTTTTCTCTTTGGGTTAACTGGGCAACAGCGTTCATCAGTTTTTCCTTCATTTCCTTATTGTGCTGCAGCTCAACGATATATTCTTCATAGGGCGCTTCGGTTGTTTGAATGCTTTGACCAAACAACCGGTTCTTTAATGACCGGTTGCCTTCCATTTTTATTTCCCCCATCAATTCGCGGCGTAAACTGGTAAGCAGGTATGAACGTACGTTTTCTATACAGGGTAGTTTGGAGCGGTTATCCCATAAGCGCAATAAAATTTGTGTAATGCAGTCGCGGGTCAGGTCGCGCCGGCCGGTGAGCTTGATGCCATAGTTCATTAGGCCTATATAATGCTGGTTGTAAATTTCACAAAGGGCTTGCTTGTGACCGTTTTGCAGTTGTATCCAGCTTTTGGTATGGCTTGTTTTGGAGGGCATAGCTTTAAGAAACCGCTATTTTAAGAAACCTGTTCCTGATTTTCCAGGCGGTTAAATTAAAAAACTATTCCCAAATACTATAACTTATTATTATGATGCCCGGTAAGAGCTGATGCATTCCAAATTGTAGCCGGCTGATAGAGACCCCAGCCCAGGGAGCAAAAAACTGCTGACACAGGTTGATCGTTGGGCAAACACACTGTAATGTAATACATAGGAGATCGTGTATTACTTGTGCATAAATCTTTCCTGTATTTGTATGAGATTTATAGCTGCAATTCTTCCATTAAAATAAAAAGCGGGGTAACAGAAAAAATCAGGAGCCCTTTTTCACTTGACACGGAGAAAATTACGCTGATATGGCTTATAAGCATCTTGTGTTTTCATTGTTAACTGCCTGCACCTTTTTTTCATTGTGGACTGCCTGCAGACAGGAACATAAAATGTTTAAAAAAATTCCTGCCAGCCACTCGGGAATTCATTTTAATAATATTGTTATTGAAAATGATTCCGTCAATCCCATTGACCTGGAATACCTGTACAATGGCGGGGGCGTGGCTGTTGGGGATTTTAATAACGATGGGTTGCCCGACCTGTACTTTACTGCCAGCACTACTTTCAATACATTGTATCTTAATGAAGACGGACTCCGTTTCAGCGACGTTACGGAAGCAGCAGGGGTTACTGGCGGAGGTATATGGAGTAATGGCGCATCAGTAGTGGATATCAACAATGACGGATGGAAAGACATTTACGTTTGTGCAACCATTGCAAAGGATCCGCTGAAAAGAAAAAACCTTTTATACATCAACCAGGGATTGAATGACCACAATATACCCGTGTTTAAGGAAATGGCGGAAAGTTACGGGCTGGCAGATACGGCTTTATCCGTGCATGCCGCATTTTTTGACTTCGATAATGATGGAGACCTCGACATGTACCTTGCCAACACCAGGCTTGCGGGCCGGAACAGCGCCCTTTTTTTTAATGATAATACCGGCGATACCTTAAAGGATGATTATGATAAGCTTTACCGCAACGACTGGAGCGAAGCCTTGCAGCATCCCGTATTCACCGATATCTCTGAAGCTGCAGGCATCGGAGCTCACGGGTTTGCACTGGGACTGGTTGTAGCAGACATCAATGAAGACGGGTGGAAAGATATTTATGTTGCCAATGATTTTTTCTCTGACGATGAATTGTATATCAACAACAGGAACGGCACATTTACCGATATGCGCGACCGTTATTTCAAACACACTTCGCGGAATGCGATGGGAACAGATATAGCCGATATCAACAACGACGGGCTGGCAGATGTTATCACGGTTGACATGAACCCCGAAGACAATTACAGGAAGAAAAAAAATATGGGCAGTGCTAATTATTTTATGTATCAGCAAATGAAGAGCGGTCATTATGCGCTTCAATATGTGCGCAATACCCTGCAACTCAACCAGGGACCTTCCATAGGCGGCAATGATACGATCGGGGAACCGGTATTCAGCGATATCGGATTTTATGCCGGTGTGGCGGAAACAGACTGGAGCTGGACACCTTCCCTGGCCGATTTTGACAACGACGGGTACAGGGATCTTATCATTACCAACGGCTATCCGCGCGATGTTACCGACCATGATTTTAGTGCATACGCGCAAAAGGCTTCTCCCTTCACCACCAAACAGCAGCTCATTGACCAGATGCCGCAAATTAAAATTGCCAATTACGCATTCCGGAATGCCAACGGATTGCAATTTGAAGATGTTACCGCGCAATGGGGACTGGATGAACCCGGCTTTTCAGGCGGTGCGGTATATGTTGATCTCGACAACGACGGCGATCTTGACTACGTGATCAACAACATCAATGAAAAAGCCGCTGTATACGAAAACACTTTGAATGAAAAGACACGTATTCGTGCAAATTTTTTACAGGTAAGATTCAAAGGTGGTGAAAAGAACAGGAACGGGCTTGGGGCAACAGCAACCATTTACTATAGCAATGGTCTCAGGCAGGTGTATGAAAACACAGCTTACCGGGGTTATCTTTCAACAGTGAATGATATAGCCCATTTTGGACTTGGTACAACTACAGTGATAGATTCGCTGGTCATTGATTGGCCCGGCGGCTACAAACAAACCCTGAAACAAATAGCCGCAAACCAGGTGGTGGAAGTTAGTATACAGAATGCATTGCCTTACGTGTTACCGGCAGATCGTATAGCACGTGATCATTTGTTCACTGACATTACTAAAGAGTCGGGGATAAATTACCGCCACGGTGAAGTGGATTATGTTGATTTCAATTACCAGCACCTGCTGCCCCGTAAATTTTCACAATATGGTCCGCCATTGGCTGCAGGTGATGTATATGGCAACGGGTTGGATGCCATTGTAATTGGCGGCAACACGGTCATGGACCCGGTAGTGCTGGTACAGCAGGCCAACGGCACATTTATAAAGCATATTCTTCCCGCCGCAACCGGTCCCGATGCGCGCAAGCCCGAAACAACGGGTATGCTTTTGTTTGACGCCGATAACGATGGCGATCTTGATATATACATGGCAAGCGGCAGCAGCGAGTTTACACCCGGCACAAAAAATTACCAGGATCGTTTGTATATCAACGGGGGCAATGGAAAGTTTACTATAGCGGAAGATGCCATTCCGCTCAATTATACGAGCAAGAGCTGTGTAAAAGCTGCCGACTACGACCACGACGGTGACCCTGACCTGTTTATTGGAGGACGGGTGTTGCCCGGCAAATACCCGCAGCCGGTGAGCAGCATTATTTTACGGAATGATTCCAGGCAGGGCGTTGTTAAATTTACAGATGTAACCGGCGAAACAGCCCGGGCGCTTATTGATATAGGGCTGGTATGCGATGCCTTATGGACAGATTTTGATAACGACGGATGGGAAGACCTTGTTATTGCCGGGGAATGGATGCCGCTGGTGTTTTTAAAGAACACCGGCGGGAAATTTGAACGGCTGGCAGATAGTGGCATTGAGCAGCACACCGGATGGTGGGGCAGCCTCGTAGCCGGTGATTTTGATAATGACGGCGATATGGATTATATAACCGGTAACCTTGGCAAAAATTCTTTTTACCGTGCAGATGCAAAGTATCCCCTGTGTATTTATGGAAAGGATTTTGATAAAAACGGGGCGTATGATATCATTACCACTATGTACCTGAAAGATGAGCAGGGAATAAGGAAAGAATTTCCTGCACAAAGCCGTGATGAAATAGTGGGGCAGTTGCCGGGTTTGAGAAAGCGTTTCCCCTCCTATAAAGATTTTGGAAAAGCCACTGTTCATGACCTGTTTACGAAAGAAGAGTTACAGGGCGCTTTAATACTGGAAGCGAACAATATGAAAAGCTGCTTTGTGAAAAATACGGGCAATGGTAAGTTTGAATGCCACCCGCTGCCGGCACAGGCGCAGTGGGCGCCCCTGTATGGCATGGTGGCCGATGATTTTAATGGTGATGGTAACTTAGACGTGGCGATCAATGGCAATGATTTCGGGACTGAAGTATCAGCCGGGCGCTACGATGCACTGAACGGGCTGGTATTGCTGGGCGATGGCAATGGAGATTTCAGCGCACAAACCATACGGCAAAGCGGCATTTTTATTCCCGGCGATGGCAAGGCGCTGGTACGGTTACAACAGTCCGGTGGTCATTACCTGCTTGCCGCATCGCAAAATCAGGATGTGTTGAAAGTATTCAGACTTAACAAAAACAACCGGCTGATTGCGTTGCAGCCGGGTGAGCGCTACGCCCTGGTACATCTTAAAAATGGAAAAACCCGCAAAGTGGAATTTTCGTATGGCGATTCTTTTCATTCCCAGTCTGCGCGGTTCATTGCCATGAATGAAGCCATAGAAAGTATAGAATTTTTTGATCGGGAAGGGCAGAGCAGGCTGATTCAATAAAATAAATGATTTTTGACAGAGTTTGAAAAGTCTGTTTGTCGCGTTGCGCTGGCTTTCTTCCCACCGATATTATAATCCGGCACTATTGAATAATTTTTGTATTTTTTCTTTTTCTGATGGCCTCGGTGCGTTATAGTCGATAATCTTACCATCGGGATCTAAAAAAATGTAGCGTGGGATACCAGTAACTGCAAACGCCTTTAGAAAAGGGTCATCTTTACCTTTGGCAAGCAACTGTACTCCTGTTAAATTCTCTTTTTCTATGGTCTTCCTCCATTCACTTTCAACCTTATCCCATGACAGGCTAACAAAAACAATATTTTTCCCCTCATGCTTTTTTTCTAATTTTTTTAAATAAGATAACTCATCCCAACAAATGGCACACCATGTAGCCCAAATGTCAATGAATACATATTTGCCTCTAAAATCTGTCAGGGAGTTACTGCCACCGTTAAAATTTTGATAGTTAGAAAAATCGGGAGAAGGTGTACCTTTTTTTAGTTTTGATAAACGCAAATAGTTGTCATAGGTGATTTGTTTGAACGCCGAATCATGGCCCGTATAATATTTTTTAAAGTCGTTAAAAAAAGCCTCTTTGTCCTTCGCTTGTCTTAAATAGAACCTTGTAATTTGTCTTATTAGGTCATTTTTGATATACTGGCTAGGTACGAGTGAATCCAATATCTTTATTATGTACTGATCTACTGAATAGAGACTGTCTTTCTTTTTATATTCCCGTTTTATTTCACTAAGCTTCTGAATAGTATAATAGTCACCTACCAAACTGGCATAGTAATGCTGTTTTTTATATTCCTGCTCGTTTGAGTAATTTATTGATAACTCATCACGAGATGCTTTGGAAGGCTTGAATGCGGGTTCGATTTGCCCTTTCATTAAAAGGAAAATATTAAGTTCGTAGAGATACTCATATTCAATATATTTAGCTTCTTCCTGTTTTAGTTTTGTTGGAAGTTTGCTCCTTTCGAGGCATTGTAACTGTTGCTTTTTTATGTTACCAAGATACTGTCGATAGTCTTCTTCAGATCGTTTGATGTCCCGGTCAACAAATACTCTGTTTTGATATTTTTCTACAAAATACCTGTTAATGGCAGTATCAGCCCCTACCAGTTGAATTTTCCCATTTTTAAAAAATTTAGTGTTATAGTCAATTTCATATCGTTTCGATTTGCGTAAAAAAAGCCTCGTTGCATTTGTTCCGTCAAAAAGCGTATATAAGCCACTACCGCTGCTAATATTAACTTTAAATGTACCATCATCGGATAGCACAATTTCTTTTCTATATATGGTATCCCCCTTTAAGAGAAACTCCGTGTTTATGCTGATTATTTTTTTCCCATCAAGTTGAGTGGGGACATTTGTAATTTTCCCGGAAAATATAATGTCATTAGACTCTTTTCTGTTTTGTGGATAGCAAAATAAAAAAGAGCAGAGAAAGGAAAGTGCAATCAAACGTTTAATACTTATTGACCAATTTCTTGCTTTTGCATTATCAACTTTCGTTTTTTTTTGATAATTCATATGCTTTTGTATTTGTGCTATCTAAATTGGGATAGCAGGTATGTCAGACTGTACTCAATTAAGCTTGCTGCTAACATGTAGATTGCTTTATACTTTTCTAAATGGACCAATATGCAAAGCGCTGTACAGGCAATGGTCACATTTTGGGATATTGTGGTGTAGCAATGGCCCTGCACATTTTGATGCGCCCCGATCTTATATAGGCGGATGGATCAAATTTCTTTCAATATGTGCACAAACATCTCTCGTCTCTATGCCTAAAAAAGAGGTGGCGTTTTATTATTCGTTTTTTTTCAATAGTTTCTGCCCGATTATTGTTATGGGTTCCAAACTTTGATTCTTGTTTGATTTATGTCCCACTACTGTTATGGGTTCCAAACTCGGGTTCTTATCTGATTTATGCCCTACTACTGTTACCGGCTCCAGCTTTGGGTTCTTATTTGATTTATGTCCGGCTATTGTTCTTGGCTCTAAATTTCGCTTGGAAAGTGTTGAGGTGGATTTTGGAATACTATCTTCAGAAGATTTCTGGACATCTTTTGCTGTTTGAAGGTTTGTTTTTTGATCTGTTTGTGCTTTGATACTAACGGATAAAAGTGCCAGTACAATCAGAGTAACCGGGAGTGCCAGTATCTTTCTTAGATACGGATTTCGGGTTTTGTTTGGTAACCCAATCATATTTAACCGGCGTTTTATTGATGAATTAAAAAATGAATGAGACGGAGAAAGATAGCCGCCTTTATTATAAGAATGAAGAAGCATTTTTGCAAAAGATTCTGTGTCGCCATTTTCAACGGAGGCTGCATCTGCAATAAATTCATGTATCATATTTAGCTCTCTTTGTATTAACCAGTAAAAGGGGTTCATCCAGAATACGCAGGATACAATTTGGGCAAATAATTTGTCATAAGTGTGTTTTTGCATGATATGAGTAAGCTCATGGTTAAGAATTTTTTTCCCATTGATGTCTGTTGCAGGAAGCCCCTGCTTCCAGAATAAATTGCTGAGAAAAGAAAAGGGGGCCTGGTTAACTTCTGTTTCAATTAAAGTGTATCCATGCATTTTTATATTCGTATTCATTTTCTTAATTCTGTAAATCCACACTATTTTTGAAACCAAAAGAAAAAACAAAAAAGCACTTATAAATATGCTGATGCTGAATAACACAGCAACGGTGTTAGAAAGCTTAACCGGATCGCTTAAAACCGGAGAATTTATAGTGGTTAAAAAATTAGTCAGGGGAGTATTTTGTGACTCTACAATATAAAGCCATCTGAAATTTATAAAAGAAATTGTGAGACTGATAATGATTGACAGCAACAAATAAAACCTGTTGTAGAAATGAAATTTTTTATTCTTGAGAGCAGCCAGGTAATAGATGTACAAAACTCCGCTGGCAATAAATGATTTAATGAGGTAGGACGTTAATATATCCATATACTATTTTTTAATTTTTTTTATTTGCTCCAGTAAGAGTTCCAGATCCTTAACTGATAATTTATTTTCATCAACCAAAAATGAAATGACATTGGTAAACGATCCTTCAAAATATCCTTTTGCAACATTATCCAGCGTTGATTTTGAATATTGCT
>NZ_DAOMOZ010000195.1:5720-8913 GCF_035444585.1 Agriterribacter sp. | reverse complement strand
TTTTCTTCTGAAAGCGGCATCGGGATGAAAGTATTTCCTTCCGGCACGCCAATTTCCATCCAGCTAACGGCATTGTACAGGGGCAGGAACAACCTGAATTCACAGTCTCTTCCTTTAAATTGCCGGTCCACTTCTATATTGGCATACTGGTAGGTTATGGTATCAGAAAAATGATACTTTCCCGGCGCCCACACCCAGTTCCCGCTATGGTCAATAGCATACAGGTCAACCCCGCTTACGCCTGTAGCCGGCATATGCGGCATAGCAAAACTGCCTTTTGAAGTTACGCCGTACCGAACAACTATATTACTGGCATTCGTCCTGAATTTAATGTACAAACCGGCACTGTGCCGCGACAGGTCCCATACCGCTTTTCGTACGGCTTGTTCGGCTCTTGCGGGCAGGCGGTCGTAAAAGCTTTTTACTTCCTTTGGCCACGCCTGCCCTTCAAGAACGGGAAAGGCGTTGCCGGCAGGGTTCCACCAGGTAAAAGAATCTGTTGCCTGCGCCGCAATATTTTCTGTTAATAAAAAACAGATCAGTATTACAAACAAGTATTTTATTTTCATGTTTGGCTTTTTTAATTGGTATTTACAGGGATGTTTTTTCACCCGGCCAGGGCGCCGGTTTTCCGGTTGCTTTATATACAGGTCTCTGGGCTTTCACTTCCTTTAAATACGCCGTTAACCGGCCGGCAAGCATTTTTACCTTAGCCGGGTATTTTTGCGCAAGGTCATTCTTCTCTCCAATATCGTCCTTTATATTGAATAATTCCACCCGCGCATCTTTATAATAATAAATCAATTTCAGGTTGCCCGAACGGATCGTGCTGGTTGCACCTATTCCCGGCCCGGTTGGGCCCCAGTTGTTGGGAAAATGCCAGTACAGGTCACGGGGTTTTCTTTTAGCCTGCGGATCTTTTAAAAGATCTTTAAACGAAATACCATCAATATGCTGTACGGCTACCGCTGCTTTTATATTGGCCAAAGAAAGGATGGTGGGGAAAAAATCTTCAGCAATAATATACTGGTTACATGAGCTGCCGCCTTTGGTAACACCGGGCCATCTCACCATCATAGGTTCCCGTATGCCGCCTTCATATGCAGAACCTTTGCCACTGTTGAGCGGGGCATTATGCGTGTGCGGCTTACCTGCACGGGCATGGGCGCTCAGCCCGCCGTTGTCCGACATAAAAATAATGACCGTATTGCCGGCAATACCTTTTTCATCAACATAATTCAAAATATCCTCCAGGCTTTTGTCCATGCCTTCTATCATAGAAGCATAACGGGCTTCACTCTCCGGTAAACCCTGGTTTTTGTATTTCTTGTAATAACGGTGATCGGCTTCCAATGGAACATGTATGGCGTAATGCGACAAATACAAATAGAATGGCTTATGTAATGAAAGCGCGGTATCCATTGCAAGGATCGCTTCTCTGGTAAGCGCATCGCTCAGGTTGATATCCTGCCCCCAGTATTTTTCCAGCCCCGGAATGGCCCATACCTTTTTGCCCGGATCTGATGAATTATTGCCGAAGTCATTCAGCCCCTGATAAGTAGCAGGTCCGCCTGCCGCATGCCCGGCAATATTCACATCAAATCCCAGGTTTTTGGGATCGGCGCCGGGCGTACCTATAGCGCCCCAGTGCGCTTTACCGCAATGAATGGTATAATACCCGTTGCTGCGTAAAACAGCGGGTAACGGGGTAGCATATACGGTGCGTTCGATACCGGGCACAGGCGATAAACCGTTTACATTCCATAGCGGGTACTCAAGCATATTGTCTTTCGCATCATTGGAAGCATTTTTCCGCAAAGTCCAGTTGGTTACCCGGTGCCTTGCCGCATTCATTCCCGTCATCAAGCTCACGCGGGTAGGCGAACATACGCTGCTGGCATAGGCCTGGGTAAATTTCATGCCCGAAGCGGCCAGCCGCTCCATGGCAGGTGTATGATACAAATGGTTAAAAGGTGTTGCTTCGGTCCAGAAAGGAACCGAAGTATCCTGCCAGCCCATATCATCCACCAGGAAAAAGATGATATTGGGTTGAAGCTTATCCTGTGCCGATAAAGAGCAGGGCATACCCCAGCAAAACCATAAAAAAACAATTAATGCAGCAGATCGTTTCACATTCAGGCCTATTTAACAGTTGATATTTTTAAAAATCACTAAGCTCAAAGCTAAGCAGTTACACAATGCGAATAAAAGTAAAAAACGGGGTTATGCCTAAAAGAAACCGGCAATTTTAAAAAACATTCCTGTATAAATAGAGCAAAAAATAAATACGGCTGCAGAACCAACAAAACAGAGCGATCTTCCGGGCACGCAATGTGTTCCTATGAGCCTATGTGTCTATGTGTCGAAAAAAATTAAACATATGGGCACAACAGGATCATTATAATTATAATACTGTCATAAACAAAAATGCACTATATTGTTTTATGAAAAAAACGGGTCTGCACTTCCTGCTTTCTGCCCTCCTTTTACCGGCATGCAGTAATATTTTCGCACAAAATACATTAGACAGCTTACTGCCCATTCGCGGGTTTTGTATTGCGGCGCCCGTGCCACAAGGTGTGGATTCCTTCGTCGTCTTTATCAATAAAGAACTGGCTCCCCGCAAAATAAATACACTGATCCTCCGTGTAGATTATAATTATCAATATACCAGTCACCCCGAATTGCGTGACAGTATTGCGTTATCAAAAACGGATGTCAAGAAAATCGTAGCTGCCTGCCGGGCGAACGGTATAAAAGCAATACCACAGGTTAACCTGTTGGGACACCAGTCCTGGGCAAATAAAACATCCAACCTGTTGCGCGTATACCCGCAATTTGATGAAACACCCCAAGTAAAAATGCCGGAGAAATATGTGTGGCCCAATGCAGACAGCTTATACTGCAAAAGCTATTGTCCTTTGCACCCCGGCGTTCATAAGATTGTATTTGCGTTGATGGATGAGATATGCGATGTATTTGAAACGGATGCTTTTCATGCGGGTATGGACGAGGTATTTTATATCGGCGATGCCAGATGCCCACGCTGCGGCGGAAAAGATAAGGCAAAATTGTTTGCCGGAGAAGTGAGCCGCATACACGATCATCTTGCCGCTTCGGGAAGGAAGCTATGGATATGGGGCGACAGGCTGATTGACGGATATTCTACGGAGTTGGGCATGTGGGAAGCCAG
>NZ_DAOMOZ010000195.1:0-5710 GCF_035444585.1 Agriterribacter sp. | reverse complement strand
ATATGATCCCCAAAGATATTGTAATATGCGACTGGCCCTATGAACGGCCCGATAAAACAGCGGTTTATTTTGCCATGAAAGGATTTGATGTGGTTACCTGCCCCTGGCGAAACCCTTCCATTGCGGTAAGCCAGCTCAACGATATGATCAGTTTCAGGCAGGGATCAACTTCTGAAATGAAGCCGCGGTTTCAGGGAATGGTGCAAACCGTGTGGTCGGGCGCCAATGGTTTCCTGAAAGGGTTTTATGGCAATACAGAAAATGCTTCTGCATCCGGCAATACGCCATGGGATTGCTTCCGGGTGCTTTACCAGGAGATCAATAAGCTGCCATAAACAAAGGATCGGTAAAATCGGTTAAACCTTTTGTGCCGCACAGCTGTCGGCAGTTATAGTATTCATACATTCGTATGACAGGCAAAGCTAAACCCGGCAACAGCTTTCCATCTTAATACTAACGTATATGAAAGTTATTTTCTTCCTTATCTTTTTGCTGCCCGCAGCAGCCTTGTGCCAAACGGGCCCGTACAGCCTGTTCAATGGCCGCGATTTAAGTGGCTGGCATATAGATGTTCCGGAAATGGATACCAATGCGCTGGCAAAAAATCCTTTTATCATAAGACACGGATCGCTGGTAAGTTTAGGCAAGCCCAATGGTCATTTGATCACAGATTCTGTTTACCAAAATTTCAGGTTGCAGGTAGAATACCGCTTTGCGGGTAAGCCCGGTAACTGCGGCGTATTGGTATTTGCGTCTACTCCCCGCTCGCTTTATAAAATGTTCCCCAAATCCATTGAAGTGCAAATGATGCATGAAAACGCTGGTGATTTCTGGTGTATTGTGGAAGACATAGCCGTGCCTGATATGGAAAAACGCCGTGGACCAAAAGCAGACTGGGGCATAACGGAAGGTAAAAACAGAAGAATACTCAATTTAACAGACGGATCAGAAAAGCCGTTGGGAGA
Organism: Agriterribacter sp.; assembly: GCF_035444585.1. GTDB lineage: Bacteria > Bacteroidota > Bacteroidia > Chitinophagales > Chitinophagaceae > Agriterribacter. The sequence continues at coordinate 4,745 of NZ_DAOMOZ010000195.1, read as the reverse complement.
ATGGAACACGATGGTAGTGGAGTGCCTGAAAAACTCCATACGGGTATGGGTAAACAGCGACCTGGTAAATGACGGTTTTAACTGCACAGCAGAAAAGGGCCGGATCGCTTTACAGGCTGAAGGTGCCGAAGTAGAATTTCGTAAGGTTGAACTAACACCCATTACAAAATTATCTGCGGCTGTTAATGACAAATGAAGGCTGCCTGCTGTCCAAGAATTATTTATAAGATCCCGCTTCACATTTTTACCTATCTGATGCAATAACGGAAAAAATATTTCATATAGCCGGGGCTTTTTTTCCACAGCATCAGGCCATCTTTCCCTGATGTTTAAACAGGACTGCAGCTTTTAAAATTTACAGTATAATCCAAACGATACATTCCTGTAAAATATTTTCAAATTATCTTTTTGCGTTTGAAAGCATTGAGATCAACAACTGTATATCATCTGCTTAAATATAATTATCTCCTTTCCGGCATCATTCGCTCTTATATCTCCCACTAACATGCATAAAGCTGGCAGGACTTTTGAAAAAGAGACTAATAACTAAAACAGTACATTATGAAAAAGACTATTGCAGCACTTGGTGCATTGCTTCTGATGAGCAGTCTGGCTGTACAGGCGCAAAAATCCTCTGTCTACGTAAAGGCCGGATTAAACCTGGCAAATATTTCTGTTAATAAAGACGGCCAGGTAGATGATTCGAGAACGCTTGCTTCGTTTCATGCGGGGTTGCAGGCCGATCTTCCTGTTGGTCCTTTCTTTGCCATTCAGCCCGGCGTGTTTTTTACGGGCAAAGGTTCAAAGCTCGAATCGGGCAATACATCGGGTGATAACTGGTACAGGGTTTCTACCCGGCCTTATTATATTGAGGTACCTGTGAATGCTGTTATTAAAATTCCACTGGATGAAGAAGTCCGGTTTTTTGTTGGAGCCGGCCCGTATGCCGCCATTGGTGTGGGTGGAAAAAATAAAATAGAAGGTGAGCTGTTGGGTGCGGATTTCAGCAGAACACAGAACATTAAATTTTCGGATGATGACCCGTTTACCAGCGGAGAAGAAGGATCCGGCTATGGTATTATGAGGCGTTTTGACTACGGGCTTAATGGTACAGCAGGCGTTGAAGGTAAGCGTGCGGTTTTTTCCGTTAATTATGGATTAGGGCTGGCTAAATTACAATCCGGCACCGGCAGCTCGGATGATGAATTGAACAAGCACCGGGTACTGAGCTTTACCGTTGGGGTTAAATTATAAAGTGGTGAACCACCGGGGCAATTGTGAATGGTGAGGAGTCAATTGTGAGTTGGCTTCTCATCTTTCATTGCGTGAGACGACAAACGTGAGACGTGAAACGATAATCCATTCCAGCCTCCACCTCTATCCTTTCACGTTTCATCGCTCATTTAGTCAGGGCTATCAGCTGTGAGCATTCAGCTTAGGCTTACTAACGACGTATTCACACTGATCTCTTTCTTCTCACTCTCATTTTACTTTTCACCTCTCACTATTGACAACTCACCTCTCACTACTTACCACTTCAACATCATCCACATAATACACTGCTTTTGCAACTTTTTCATCAGCGCCGGGTAATGGAGGTCCGGGTTCTTCATTGGGTGTTCTGCGGTTCGGAATATCCCTGTAGGGCCCGGTTCTGAAAGAGATCCGCTCCACCGATTTTACTGCTTCGGCTAATGCTGCCCGTGACAGTACTTTTTTACCGTCCAGGAACAGATCGAATGAACCTTTTACATCTGCGTTCACGGTAACCCGGAAATTATACCATGTATCTGGTTCATATTTTCCAACCTTTACAGGCAGGCTTCCGTTTACCACTTCAATTTCCCCACTGCTGTTAAAACTGATCCGAACGGGGCGGTTGCCATACCGGTCGGTTACATCAACAGATAATTCACCATGATCGCTTTGCCCGGCATATATCCTGAACTGCAGATCCGCTTTAGTGGTTTCTTTAAAAACCCTTATGGCCCTGGAATAATCATAAGGGTCTTCATCCGTTAACTGCAGACTTTTATTCTTTACACCGGGAAAATCCGCTACTGTAACTGGCGCCCATTGCGGGGAATATGTATTCCAGTTGGAAATGGCTTCACCTACCCCAAGCTGATTAAAGTTGTCGTTTACCGGTGTGCTCACACTGTAAGCAACGGGAACGGGCAGCCGCGTAATCCACATGTCCTCCTTGTTCATGCTGTAGGTGATCCACATGTCATTTCCCGGCGGGTTGCCGTTGCCTTCCACTATGCCTCTTGTATAGCAGGGACCAAAATCCTTCCACCTGCCAAAAAACCGCCGGGGCGGCACTTCACCCTGTACCAGCAGCATATCATCAAAAATAATTCCGTCATTGCCCGTCACTATAATTAAAGGATAACGGTATTCAGAGTTATCTATAGGATTATAGCACATGGCATACCTGCCGTCTTCCGTTTTTTGTCCCCAGTTTTTGCCACCGGACATAATAAGTGTAGGTACTTTAACCGGCACGGAAAAAGTAGCGCCTTCATCATCCGATAAAGCGGCCTTTGATTTTTTCCAGAGCATCACCACTTTGCCGTCTTTACGATGGAAATAAGACAAGGCGGAAAGATGATCGCCATTCCTGTTTCCGGCATACAGGGCATCATTACCGTCATCTTCATCCTTCCACTGTAATACCATCAGCTTGTTCTTCAGCAATGCATCACAGGCGGCTATAAAACCGGTATCTTTTGATTGAGTATAAAAAGGAAAACCGGTATTGGTTTCGTTCCATCGGGCATGACTTTCATAGCGGATAAAATATACAGGCCCGAAACTCCCGTCTTGGTATATCTCCCGTACTACCCTGCCTATGCCGCCTTCCTGGAAAGGCTCTTCCGTGTGCCCGTAAAATGCCAGCGTGAGTAAACGCCCGTTTGGCGCCACGTAAAATCCCATGCGCTGGTGCATCATATACCCGTTATAACCTTGCGGTATTTTTACTCCTGTCGGTGGATGATAGGGCGGGAATAAAATACGTGGCTTATTCCAGTTCCTGCCATCGGCCGAGGTAACAAGCAATGTTTGTCCGGGCGCAATATGTTCATCAACCGGGTTGCTGAGATACTGCAGGTAAAATTTCCCGTTCCGGTAGGCCAGGTTAGGGGCATGATTATAGGTCCAGCCCGAATCTGCGTCAATGCCGCCATGCTGCCGGTTGGCACGCATCACCTGTATGCTTTCGGCGCCAACGGCCCAACGCAGCCGGCCTTCATGCACCGACGGGTCAATGGTCACTCCGCCCACATAGCGAACGGGCTCGGAGGCGCTCCCGGTTTGGGCAAATAAATATGCAGGTAACAAAATAACCGTCAGGCATATGACACAAATGATTTTGCTATGGGTTGAACAGAACATAATAATGATATTAATGGATCCAAATATATACAATAGCTTTCCTATGCAGAAAGATGAAAGGTTTAATTTTGACCATTGAAAATATATCACATGAACGTTGAACAAATACGGGAATACTGCATATTGAAAGAAGAAGTGGAAGAATCACTTCCTTTCGGACCGGATACTTTGGTATTTAAAGTGGAGGGGAAGATATTCCTCTTATTATCGCTGGATGCAGAACAACCGCAATTCAATGTAAAATGCGATCCGGATAAAGCAGAAGAGCTCCGGGCGGAATACACCTGTGTACTGCCCGGCTATCACATGAACAAAAAGCACTGGAATACTATTATTGTTGACGGCTCGGCCTCATCGGCAATACTGAAAGAATGGATTGATGACTCGTACAACCTGGTGAGGAAAAAGAAAAAGCGTTGAATAGTGCAGCATTAAATTTCCACCATCTTATATTTAACCGCCAGCAACACCATTCCTATCCTTGAATTCACTCCAAATTTTTTGTACAGTTTCTTTTGGTAATCAGTAACACTTTGTCTGCCCAGGTTCATTCTATCTGCTACTTCGCTGTAAGGAATGTCCATCGCGGCGTATTTAAGAAACAGCAAATATCCTTAATCAACAAATTTCTGTCAAGTACGTTGGACGATTTGAGAAGATCAGAATATATGAATCTTTGTCACTGAGGCAGGGATCTGGATCTGGTGGTATAACGCTTCCTGGGTTTGGCATAGCTGTTGGTAAAGGTGCATTTACTCAAATGAGTCGGTACGGAACCTGGAATTTATTAGCTCATGAATTTGGTCATGTTCTGCAATCAAAATTATGGTATGTAGGAATGGATGGATTTTATCAAATAATTGGCAAAGAAAGTCTTGCTAGTGCTACATTTAGTCCGAGCGGGCATTCTCTTTTTTGGACTGAAACCTGGGCTAATTATTTATCAAACAACTATTTCAATTCTAACTGGAATTTTACTAATTATCCTGTCCGGAACATTAGCAATTTTAATTTGCTTAAGTTTATATTCTTTAGAAGGACTCATCCAATTCCACTTCCATCTATTTATCCATAAAGTTTAAATCACTCAGATATGAAATTTCACATTTTTGTTTTATTATTTACAATTGCTTTTCAATCATGTGTATATGATCCACCACAAAAAGGATCTGAAGTTGTTATTGAGAACCAGAGTTCACATAAGCTTTATATCTTTGATAGTTTACCCAATGTCGAAACATATATCACTTTGATGGATACTTTTTCTGTAAATAACAGAAACTATATTACAAATCACTATTGTCCGACTAAAATAAGCTAAAATGAGACAAAAAAGGGCAGTTCGT
>NZ_DAOMOZ010000194.1:0-9021 GCF_035444585.1 Agriterribacter sp. | reverse complement strand
ATGAGAATTCGTTCACCGCTTCTTCAGTGGGCGCCTTTGGCGCTGCTTTCGGGCAGGCAATGGGCAACGGTACGCCTTTCCCGCAGGCAATAGCTGATAACAAAGGTTTACTGGAGAAATCGGATGTGCCCTATATTAAACCCGAAAAGCAAAAAGCTTTTGAAGTAGGTTACAAGGGGCTGATCGCAAATAAGCTGATGATAGATCTTAATTATTATTACAGCACCTACACCAACTTTATCATTAATACAGTGGTCATCCGCCCGGAACATACCATACCGGCAGGCGGCGGCACGGTTAGCGATGAAGCTGCTATGGATATACCCAACGGGGATATCCAGGTTTTTCAGTTGTATACCAATGCTTCGGATAAGGTATCATCGCAGGGCATTTCGGCCGGACTCACCTGGATGATGAGCAAAGGGTATACGGCAGGCGCTAACATTACCTGGTCTGATTTTAACCTGAAAGATGCCAATCCCAATAATATCCCGGCGTTCAATACACCCGGGTACATTACCAATGTAACTTTCGGCAACAGCAATGTGTATAAGAATTTTGGCTTTAACCTGGCGTGGCACTGGCAGGATGCGTTTGACTGGTACGGAACCTTTAATGGCAACAACCCCGGCCGCATCAATGCCTATTCGCAGCTTGATCTGCAGATCAACAAAAAGATCCCTTCCGCCAATGCTATCATAAAACTGGGCGGCAGTAATATTTTAAACCACAGGATATACCAGGCCTTCGGATCACCCGGCGTTGGAGCGCTGTATTATGTATCGGTAGTATTTGACGGACTATTGAATAAATAAAATATGAATAGCAGCATAGCAAGTAATGAAGATCAGAAGATAACGGCATATCTCTGGATGTTTTTTGCCGTATGCTTTATCAGCAGCGCGTTTGGAGGTGTTGTGTCTACATTGATGTCGGTTTACCTTCCTGTGGTAATGAAGGATCTGCAGCTCTCGTTGGAACCCGGCGGGCAGGCACGCATCAGCGCTTATATCAATGCGGTATTCATTTTTGGATGGGCCATCGGCGGTTTTGCATGGGGGGTGATCAGTGACCGCGCTGGAAGAAAAAAAGCGTTACTGCTTGCCATCGGTTGCTATTCGGTTTTTACCATTTTAACCGGTATGCTGCCCAATTGGGAGAGCATTGTATTGTGCAGGGTGCTGAGCGGGTTTGGTGTTGGAGGCGTTCTGGTGGTGGGGTTTACTTTCATAAGCGAGGTATGGCCTGCAAAAAGCAAGGCCGTTTTCATGGGTATTTTGTCCATTGCTTTCCCGGTGGGTATTTTTTCTGCCGGTTTGATCAATTATATGGTATCATCATGGCAACAGGCCTTTTTATCGGGTCTTATACCACTCATCCTTGCTATTGCGGGGATATGGGCTGTAAAAGAATCTGCGAGCTGGAAAAAAGACAGGCAGCATCTCCTGCAAAACAATAATCCCGCTGAAACCCTTTTCTCCCCTGTTTTCCGGAAGGATCTGCTGATCGGGTCGGTTACTTTTGGCTCCATGTTAATTGGATTGTGGGCGATCTTTTCGTGGCTGCCTACATGGATACAAAGCATAATTACAGATTCCGATGGTCAGAAGGAAAGGGGCATAACCATGATGCTGCTGGGCATGGGCGGATTAACAGGCGGTTTTTTTTCGGGTTGGTTCCTCAATGCAGTGGGCACGCGAAAAGCGATGCTTTTGTGCTTTGCTGTGTGTTCGGCTTTGTCTTTTGTACTGTTTAAAACCAATACGGTCTTCACATCCCTGGTGTATATAGAAACGGGCGTTCTCGCTTTTTTCTTTGGCATAAGTCAGGGTGTGCTGTCGTATTATATACCGCAATTATTCCCTACAGGCATCAGGGCAACGGCAACGGGTTTTTGTTTTAATATAGGTCGCTTATTTACCGGCACTGCTGTATTGTTTGTAGGTATACTGGTAACGGTGCTGGGTGGCTATGGCAACGCCATATACCTGTTTTCGCTGGTGTTTGTTGTAGGATTGCTTGTGGTATTGCTGATCAAAAAAATGGAGCATAAACTTGTTTAGATCAACTTAAAAAATAATTGTTTTATGGCACATATCAACGTTCCGGAAGGCGTACCCGGTATAAGAAGCCTGGTAATGTTCAGACCCGAAACCGGAAAACATTTGTATCAACTGGCACAGGTGCTGCTGCGGGACGATTCTCCGCTAACCCCGGCCGACAGGGAACTGATAGCGGCTTATGTATCGCACAGGAACAATTGCATGTTTTGCAGGAACAGCCATGCCGCTGCAGCAAGGTGTTTATACCGCGAAGCCGCACCGGTAGTGGATGCGGTATTCCTCGATATGCAGCAGGCCCCCGTAAGTGAAAAATTAAAGGCCCTGCTCAACATAGCTGGCAAGGTGCAGATCAGCGGGAAAGCGGTTACTGCCGAAGACATTGAGGCCGCAAGAAAATTGGGCGCTACCGATAGGGAGATACACGACACGGTTTTAATTGCGGCGGCTTTTTGCATGTTCAACAGGTATGTAGACGGGCTGGCAAGTTTTACACCAACTAACGCCGACGAATATACAGAGATGGGAAAAAGAATGGTGGAAAAAGGATATGTGTTGCCGGATCGGCCAAGATGAAATGCGGGGCTGCCATTCTGCACAGATATAGTCATTGAATAAACTAAAACAAAAAAGTTATGAAAATCAGAACAGAACCAATAGGGAGCATTCCCCGTCCGGTTACATTGATCGAAGGGATGGCTGCGCATGCGAATGGCGATATTAATGAAAAGGAATTGAACAAATTATTCGAATCGGCTATAACGGATACTATACAACGTTTTGAAGCCACAGGTTCGCCGGTAATTACAGACGGTGAACAAAGCAAGCCCAGTTTTGCTACCTATCCCATTGCGGGCATGAAGCATCTCGACCCTGATGGAGTTATTATTCCTTTTGCGGACGGGCATACCCGCCAGCTGCCTAAAATCACAGGCAGACCTTTTCGTTACCAGGTGTATGCCAGCGCCTATCTCGAAAAAGCAAAAAAAATGACCAACCTGCCGGTTAAACAGGCAGTTATTGCTGTATCGGCAATAAGTTTATTGTATCCGCAGGAAGGCATTGAAGGGTATACGCATGATCAGTTCATAAACGACTTGCTGAATGAAGCGGAGACGGATATAAGAAACAGTCTTAACGGTGGCGCGTATAAGGTACAGATTGATTTTACGGAAGCCCGGTTAGCATTGAAATTAGATCCTTCAGGTAATTTGCTGAGATCCTTTATTGATCTCAACAACAAGGTACTTACGAGGTTTACAAGTGAGGAACGCCAAAGGATCGGTGTTCATTCCTGCCCCGGAGGAGATCATGATTCAACGCATAGTGCAGATATATCTTATGCCGGTCTCCTGCCTTTATTGTTCGGGCTGCAGGCAGGCAGTTTTTACCTGGAATATGCTGCCGAAAACGACAAGCCTTCCGTGCTGGCAGTTATTAAGGAGAATCTCCGGCCGGATCAAACGGTTTTCCTGGGTGTTACCGATGTAAATAACCCGGAGATAGAAAAGCCTGAAGAAATAAGGGATCGCATACTGGAAGCAGCGGAAGTGATCCCTGCTGCACAGATCGGTACAACAGATGACTGCGGCTTTTCGCCATTTGCGGATGATACTTCTACATCAAGAGACATTGCATTCGGCAAGATAAAAGCACGCATTGATGGTACCCGCCTGGCTGAGGCTGTAATCAACAAAAAAATTATCTGATCATTATGGCACATATTAATTTGAACAACGACTTACCCGGCATAAGAGGCCCCATGGCATACAGGCCGGAAACGGCAAAGCCGCTTAATGAACTGGCAGAAGTATTGCTGCGTGATGATAACAATACGCTGAGCAGGGGCGACAGGGAACTGATAGGGGCTTATGTTTCTTACTTAAATGATTGCTTTTTTTGTCAGAACGTGCATGGCGCCATGGCCCAGCATTATATGCAATGTGATATGCAGTTCGTTGACAGTATAAAACATGATTTCACTACTGCCGCTATTTCCGGTAAAATGAAATCGCTGCTGGCCATTGGCGCAGCAGTGCAAAAAGGCGGTAAATATGTAACTCCTGCATTGATTGAGCGGGCCAAAGAACAGCAGGCCACCGACAGGGAGATACACGACACGGTATTGATCGCCGCCGCTTTTTGCATGTTCAACCGTTATGTGGACGGGCTGGGCACTGCCGCGCCGCAAGACAGGCAGTTGTATGTTAACCGTGCCCCGCAAAGGGCCGAAGAAGGGTATGCGGGACTGGATTTGTATAAATAAGCAATAGCCGAAAGGAAGCGCCGGGAACCAAAAAATTAGAAACAAATAAATCTCAAACCTGTCCGCCGTGGCGGATCCGAAGAAAGAAGCTCGAAATCCGAAGGAATACAACGATAAACAAAAAACTAAAAATCATAAACTTTCAAATTCCGAAGAAGGCTGTCAGATCAGCCGTGAGCAGCATTCCGTTTCATAAATAGTATTTGCGTAATTTTGCCGCATGACCATTTTTTCAAAGATCATAGCGGGCGAAATTCCTTCTTATAAAATTGCCGAAAATGAAAAATGCTATGCTTTCCTGGATATCTTTCCCTTGGTGAAAGGGCATACGCTGGTAATTCCCAAAATAGAAGTGGATAATCTCTTTGATCTTCCCGCGGATTATTTAAGCGAGCTGCTGGTTTTTGCGCAGCCCGTTGCCAAAGCCATTGAGCGTTCTTTTCGCTGCAACCGCTGCGGCATCAGTGTGGTAGGGCTGGAAGTACCACATGCACATATTCACCTGGTACCCATCAACAGTATGGATGATCTCAATTTTACAAGAGGCAAGCTAAAGCTGTCGCAGGATGAACTAAGGAAAACGCAGCAAAAGATATTATCCAACTTAACAGGTCTGCCGGCCGCCTGACCGGCTGATCCTCGCCAGAATGCCATTCGGGCGGGGGTAGAGATGAAAAGAAGTGAGTAGTGAATGGTGAATAGTGAGTTCAACCTTTCACTACTCACTACTCTCTATTCACTATTCACGTTTAACACTGTAACTACTTTTAATTAATTTACCTTTAAAGTATCACTAAAGCCAGGCAAATGAAATGTCTCTTTGTTTTTAGCGCTGCGCTCCTGGTGGTATATTTCGGCTCATGTGCTAACAATGCAAAAACCAATATGCAACAACAGGAACAAATTACAAAAGAGCTTACTCAGATAACAGGACTGCTTCGCGACAGCAGCTTCGCGCTGGACATGGCAAAAAACCAGGATGCTGTTTATTACAAAGCACAGGGGCAGCCGGCACCTGATTTTTTACCTCAGAACGAAGAATCCGGAGTTTTAGAAAAAAGTGCAAAAGAAGAAAAAATTGCAACGAACATAGCGGCTTTTTATGCGCTGGAATGTGCTGTTGGTGCGTTAATGGAGCGTGAAGGCGGAACGCCGTTTGAGTGGTTGAACAAAATAAAGACAAAGCAACTGGATCCATCTGAAGTATTGCTGCTGAACCGTTTTGCCAACGCTACCTGGAAAGCCGGACAGCTTTTTCGCGGACTGGAACGCATTACCCGGGATGTTTTTGTTTCACCGGTTTTTTTACCCGAAGCTGAAATAAAAAAGGATCATGACCAGATATCTGCTGCTGCAGATAAGCTGATGGAAACGATGCGGGATGTAAAGGGTGCATCAAAGGCAAACCAGTTGCAAAAGCTGAGATCGTTGCTGCAAAGCAGGTCATTTGCACTGGAAATGGCGCAGCACATGGAAGCCGCATATTATACCGCACAGCAACTGCCGGTGCCCGCTTTTTTGCAGCCCCGTGAAGATACGCTCACGATCAGCAAAAGTATCAGAGCAGAAAAGATCGCTACCAACATGGCCGGGTTCTATGCGCTGGAATGCGGGTTGAGCTACATGGCAACGGAACGGCAAAAACTGCCCTCTGCTGTGCTGCAGTCCATAGTAAACGATAATGTTGATGCAAAAGACAAAAAATTGTTTGAACGTTTTGCCAATGCTACATGGAAAGCGGGACAGCCCTTCAGGGGATTGGACAGGATTACCAGGGATGCATTTATTCCTTTTGATCAGCTCTCAGAAAAAGAGCAGGAAAAAGACTGGGTACAAATAAAAGCTGCTGCGGAAAAACTGCTCAAATCGCTATCTTCCTGACTTTATAACCATTTAATCTTCATTCCCCGGGTGGTTAAAAACGACTCTTCCGATTCAACTGTTTTCCATCTTATAGCCCATCCTGATGGTGTGTATTCTGCCCCGACGCAAACGGCTATTTTGTCTTTGTGTGGATGACCCGGACTCATGATAACCGCTTTTTTCCCATCATAAGTTGTGGCTACAAGGGGATGCCTGATTTCTTTGTTCATCTTTTCTCATTGCTTTACTTCTTCATAAAATTATGATAATGTTATGAATTGCATTCTTTTTTTATCTTTATAGCGCCTACAAAGGCAAGAAGGTAAGTAACCTTACGAGGAAAGACGTATCAGTCTATCCGAGGTTAAACTTGGTTAAGAAGGCGACTTTAATAAGCCTGATTTATGTTTATTACATTACAGTTCCCGTTGTTTGATTACCGCTTTTTTAAAACGGATCCCAACAAAACGGAAAGGCCCAAATGGCCTGAGCCCGGCAACAATGCCAGGGTGCGTTATTTTGGAGAAATTTTGGGGAGGAATAAAAAATACCTCGGCCCCTGGGATGACGAAAAAAAATATTGTAATGCGGCCGGCGTATTGAATTTTTGCGGGCTGAAGGAGGAACATTTTTTTAAGTCTTTATACAGCAACCCATACCATGCCAGGATCCTTTTTCGCAGGTTTCAATCTGACGGCCGGTGTATGGCCAAATTTGAAGTGGGCTTCAGTGACCAATTGCGCAACGGCGTAGCAACGCAGGCAAACGAAAAGAAAACATCTTCCTTTAACCTTTATAAATATGTTGAACGGTACCTGCTGTGTCCGGTAAAAATAAAGGTTGGCAGCCGGCTGTCGGATTACCTTCCATTGATCGAAGCGGGAGAAAAATTGAGGGATGCCTATTACTGGACCACCACAAAAGGGAAAAAATCTTTTGAAGCCAAAGATATAAAGCACCAGGCAGAGCCCTGTGAACCCGCGCTTTTAATACAGTTTCGTGCCGGAGAGATCAATCCGGATCACCTGTTTGCCCAAAAGGTAGATATGCCTTTTCTCAGTAAGGAAGGTATTGAGCTGTACTGCACACATATTTCGTATACCATCGGGCGACGAAAGTACCATCTGAAAACATGGATGATCATTACAGCAGATGAGGACACGCCTTTACTTTCCGGACAATTCCGGACCTACAATCAAACGGTTCGTTACCTGCGGATCAACCTGCTCCGCATACATGTGGAGACCTGTATGCAGAAGAAGCTGGTAGAAACCTTTGGAACTACAGATGAGACCTATAAGATAAAGGATCCCGCGGTGCGTGACCGGCTCTATTTTTACCTGCATAAGATACTGCTGAATCTAACCAACATTCAGCGCAACGATCAGCCGCAGATCGCATTGATAGAGGCAGCATTCCGCCTGGATGAATATTATTACGGCTCTATGCGTATTGAAGACCAGGTGAAGGTGTTGGATGAATATAAAACATGGCTGAAGGAACTGGAGCTTAGCCCCAAAAACCAGCGGGTGCTCGGATATGTACAAAAGAGCGCTGAAGACCTCCGGGATCAGCAAAAGCAGCAACCCGAAAACTGTGTTGTTTTTATTTCCTATAATCATGCCGATGAAATAACAGCCGCCCTGCTTAAAGACAAGCTGGAACAGGAGAAAATAACGGTTATCCTTGATTCGGCTTCTATGCAGGCGGGTACGGCTATAAAGGATTTTATCAGTAAAAGTATACTCCGTTCACATGCTATACTTTCCGTAGTTTCTGCAAACAGCCTTACATCGGGCTGGGTAGGGGTAGAAACAATAAACGCTATGTTTATAAAAGACTTTTTTCCAGAAAAAAAATTTATTGCCTGCTGTCTTGATACTGATTTTATGAAGGATGGTTTTATAGAAAGGGCCAATATCAAAATTGATCAGCGCATCACAGCAATAAAATCCCTGGCAAAATCACGCTCAGTCAGCGCATTGCGTTCAACGGATATAGATGACGAATGGAGACGGCTGGAAAGCCTTCGTTTGAAATTACCCGATATTATAGCGCATCTGAAGAATGATCTTGGCATTGCTATAAGAGAAAAGGATCTCAATGGCAATTTTCCAAAGATACTGGAAGCGATAAGGAGCTAAAACGGTTACAAACTTCTGGTCGCAGCCGAAGGCATTTTATCCCCTGTTGCATTTCATTGATAATTTGCTTATTTTTCTGTTGACCATACCGGTAACATTGTCCTGTTCCCCTGATTTGTATGTTTGATGGATGCGCCCTGTGCACAGGATGGCCGGCACTCTAAAATTTACTCCCATGCGCTTCACTTCACTTTTTCAACTTGAAGAAAATTTACTTCAAACCGGAAATAACGGCGAATATGCATTTAATAAGATATCTATTCCCGTTAAAGGAGAAAATATTGTTTTGAACGGCATGCTTACTACTGCCAAAAACCGGTCTAAATACTACTATGCGGTGGAGCATCCCAAGCAACGCATTGTATTGCACTTTACCGCAGGGCAGCTCCGCTCCGACCTGTCGGCGCTTACCAGGGACAATTACCATGTTTCCGTAGCTTTTGTAATTGCCAGAAGCGGCATGATCTACCAGCTGTTCTCTTCAAAATACTGGTCGGGCCATATCGGTAAAGGCATTGGCAATGAAGGTACAGGTAACGCGCAGGACAAGTGCACCATAGGGATAGAGTTATCGAACTATGGTTATTTAATTCCACGCAATGGCAATCTCGAAACGTATTATTCAAGACAAAAAGATGCGCAGGGCAGGGAAGGCCCGGCTGATGTATATTGTTCATTAGATGAGCCG
>NZ_DAOMOZ010000193.1:0-9180 GCF_035444585.1 Agriterribacter sp. | reverse complement strand
ACAAAAAGTAATGGACAATACGGTTTCGCCTATGGGCGCCCGTTTAATGAAGCGATGGATCGTGCTGCCGCTCAAAGATATCAACCGCATTAATGAAAGGCTGAACCTGGTAGAATATTTTATTAAGGATGCAGATCTGAGAAATGTGGTGGCTCAGCATATTAAGCAATGTGGCGATGTGGAACGCCTGGTAAGCAAGATCCCCGTTAAAAAGATCAATCCCAGGGAAATTAAACAGATCGCCCGGGGGCTGCAGCATATTGAGCAAATAAAAATCACTTGCAGCACCAGCAGCAACGACTACCTGAAACGGTTAGCCGACGCGCTCAACCCATGTCATTATATTGCAGAAAAGATCAATAAGGAGATCATTGACAATCCTCCCACACAATCGAATAAAGGAAATATCATCAATAAAGGCGTACATGCGGAGTTAGACGAGCTGCGCAGTATTGCCAGCGGCGGAAAAGAGTATTTACTGGAACTGCAGCAAAAAGAAACGCAGGCTACAGGCATTTCTTCACTGAAGGTAGGATTTAATAACGTGTTCGGATATTACCTTGAAGTGACCAATGTTCACAAAAACAAAGTGCCGGAAAACTGGATCCGCAAACAAACGCTTACCAATGCCGAACGCTATATTACGCCTGAATTAAAACATTACGAAGAAAAAATAACCGGTGCGGAAGATAAAATATTCCAGATAGAACTGGAGCTCTATGATAAATTATTACTGGAGCTGCAGGACTATATTGCTCCCATGCAGGTAAACGGCAATATTCTGGCGATACTGGATTGCGTGATCTGTTTTGCCAACAATGCCTTACAATACAACTACAAAAAGCCGGAGCTCCATGACGGTCGTTTGCTTGAGCTAAAAGAAAGCCGTCACCCGGTAATAGAACGCAATTTACCTACCGGTGAACAATACATTGCCAACGACATAGTGCTTGACCCCGAAGACCAGCAGATCATTATCCTTACCGGACCCAATATGAGTGGTAAGAGCGCCCTTCTGCGGCAAACTGCCCTTATCACATTAATGGCGCATACCGGAAGCTTTGTACCTGCCACCAGCGCATATATACCGGTAACTGATAAAATATTTACCAGAGTTGGCGCATCGGATAACCTGAGCGCGGGCGAATCTACCTTTATGGTGGAGATGAACGAAACGGCAAGCATCATCAATAATATTTCCCCTGCAAGCTTAATATTGCTCGATGAGATAGGAAGGGGCACTTCCACCTATGATGGCATATCCATTGCATGGAGCATTGCCGAGTTTTTGCACAATTCACCATTTTCACCTAAAACATTATTTGCCACGCATTACCATGAGCTCAATGAACTGGAAAGTAAACTGCCCCGGATCAAAAATTATCATATTACCAATAAAGAAGCAGGTAACAAAGTGATCTTCCTGCGAAAATTAGCACCGGGCGGCAGTACCCACAGCTTCGGTATCCACGTGGCCAAAATGGCTGGCATGCCGCCTGCTTTAATTGACCGGGCCAATGCTATTTTAAAACAGTTGGAAGATAAGCACGCAGATAATAACGGCAATGCGGTAACACAGGCAGTAAAGCAATTAGCCGCTCCTCAATTGCAGCTTTCCATTTTTGATATACATACCGAAACTTTTCAGAACATCAGGGAAATACTTGAAGTGCTCGACATTAACCGGCTTACGCCCGTAGAAGCATTGCTGAAACTGAACGAGATAAAGAACCTGCTGAAGTAAGCATCGGGTTGCTGAGGTTGCAGGTTTCAGGGTGCAGGTTACAGGGTGAATTTCAAATTTCAGATTGGTGTTCAGATGCGGGCGGTACCCGACGAAGGAGGGTCAGACCGTGTTTTTGAATTTAGGAGTTATGGTTTTTGTTTATGCTTATGCTTGTATTCCATCGAATTTCGGGCTTGAGGCTTCGGGCTTGAATTCATTCGCCCCGGCAGACAGGTTTTATCTGGTGCTCATAATTTGCTGCCCGATACTTTGTATTCCCTTTCGGATTTCAAAATTACGGCTTCGGGCTTTGCATTTGAACCTTGTCTCTCCTTTCCTTCATTTCCCTCCAGGTTGTAAGAATAATGCCTTCTTTTTCAATGAATTTTTTCAGTGCAGGATCCATCATCGCTAAATAGTCACCTCTGCGGGTGGGTCCCGAGTCGGATATATGCTGAAATGTTTCAGAGGTATTGGTGCAATGCATAATGATCATGGTAATGCCGGGTTTAAGCGATTTTAGCACCTCAATGTATTTTTTTGTTTTATAGGACTGTAGTTTCTTATCATTTGCATATACATCGGGAGAAGGTTTCCAGCTATAGCTGTCGTTATAGAGATCATCCAACACCGGCAACCCTGCATTCCACAAGGCCTTACCTGCTTCGCGGGCCATTTTCATATCGGCAGAAGTATTTTTCAGTTCCTGTGCAATCAAAGTATTGTGTCCGCCCGGGAACATTACCGGGATATTGTATTCTATGCCTACTTTAATATAGCGTTCAACAAAAGCCGGCGTTGCAAACAAAGTGCCCATATGCGAGTCGAGATGGGTGGGTTCAAAACCCATTGTGCGTGCCCGCTCAACCTGCGCTCTTATTTCCGTTTCCACTTCATCTGCACTGGCATGCTTTACCACATCGGCCACTCCCCGCCACATAGCCCCTTCGGGGTCTACAAGCCCCGGCGTTTTCGGCTTCCCGCTCAAAGGCCCCCAGCGGTAATCCTTCCATTCGGAAGTTAAGGTAAGATGCAGCCCCACATCCAGTCCAGGGTATTCTTTCATATAATGCACAAAGCCCGGTACCCAGGGGCAGGGCATCATAACGCTGCAGGAGTTGGCAACACCTTTTGTCATGGCCTCTATGCCGCCGAGGTTCGAGTCGTACGACATACCCATGTCATCAATATGCAGGATGATGATCTTAGTACCTTTCGGGTATCCTAATTTTTCGGCATAAGTAACATCGGTCTGCGCTGTTAAATCCTGCACCTGAAATGCCAGCATCAAAAGAAAGACTATAAATTTCAACACTACTCTTTTTGATAAAAAATACACAACTGAGAGATAAGAAATTACCAGGTATACTCATGAGCCGCATTCCAATAACGATAACCTCACACCTGTAACCTGAGACCCTGTAACCTGAACCCCCTAATTTCAAACCTACTTCTTCAAATATTTCCAGTTCCTTATTTTCCCTTCTTCCACCCATTCCAGCATATCAGACAGCCGTTTATTCCGTGTAGGTTCGGTTTTGGCCCCGGTTATCCATTCAATATATTCCTTTTTCTGGCCGGGACTGAATGCTTCAAAATTATTCCAGGCTTTTTTATTTTTCTTAAGGACCTTTATCATGTATTCCGAAGCCTCAGCAACCGTTGCAGCAGGCTTTGCTCCTGAGGGCAGCTTCACTCCTTCTTTATTAAGTCTTGCTGCTTCTTTAATATAAGATATCAGTATCCTGTTTGGGGGCAGATCACTTATACTTTCAATGCGTCCCAAATGCCCCATTGCCGTACGTTCCTGCAATTCAAATAATTTGTGCGGATCCTTCATCAACGATGCTTTCCAAAAGCCGAAAGCACAATGTTTTTTGAAAGCCGCCATGCTGCACAGTATTGAACCATTATATTCAAAATGCGGAAAGCTCCATTTCATCGTTTCCTGTACACCGGGGCATGCTATATGCACAAGTTCACGCAAATGGTTTAAAACGGGCTGTGCAAACCTTTCAGCCTTTAATATATAAACGTCAATTCTCTTGTCGGCAACAGGCATATGCAAAGAGTTTAAACAGGCAATATTTTAGCCCTTTATATGCTTTTATCTCAACAGCAGGAGTATTGAAAGACTATTTCTTATCCAAAAAAGGCTTCAGTATATCAATGGGTATCGGGAAAATAGTGGTTGAATTGTTTTCAGTAGCAATTTCGCGCAGGGTTTGGAGGTAGCGCAATGTTAAAGCGCTGGGCTGATCAGCTAATATTTGTGCGGCATCGGCAAGCCGTTGTGAAGCCTGGAACTCACCTTCAGCGGCAATTACCTTGCTTCTCCGTTCTCTCTCGGCCTCTGCCTGCTTGGCCATAGCCCTTTGCATTTCCTGGGGAAGGTCTATTTGCTTTACTTCCACATTCGATACTTTAACGCCCCAGGGCTCTGTATGCATATCAATGATCTGTTGCAGCTTGATATTTATTTTTTCGCGCTGCGAAAGCAGGTCATCCAGTTCCGATTGCCCCAGCACACTCCGCAGGGTAGTTTGTGAAAACTGGGAAGTAGCCATCAGGTAGTTTTCAACAGCCACTATAGCCTTCTGCGGCTCTACCACCCGGCAATACACTACCGCGCTTACTTTAACCGAAACATTATCCTGTGTAATAATATCCTGTGTAGGCACATCCATCACCACCACCCTGAGGCTCACCTTCACCATTTTATCTATAATGGGAATAAGTATGATAAGTCCCGGTCCTTTTACACCATCGCCGCCAATTAAACGGCCAAGCCTGAAAATAACACCTCTTTCATATTCGCGTAATATACGGATGGAATTGGCGAGAATGATGATCACGAAAAACACAACCACAATAAGCGCCACGGGGATCTGTTGCATAAGTTTTATTTTTAAGGATTAAGTATTCATCTTTTCAACATACAGTTTCAGATCTTTCATTTCTTTCACTCTCACTTTTTCATCTTTTTGGATATCACCGTCAACAGATTCGGCATTCCATATCTCACCCTCCACCATCACAAGTCCGAGCGGGTTCAGCAAACCCATTGCCACACCCGTAATACCCGGTAATCCTTCCCTGCCGGTAACTATTTTCCGCTTCTGGGCTTTTAATCCCAATCCAACAACAAAAAGGAAGAACAGAGCGGTAACAAGTGTAGCGGAAAAAATAACCAGCCGGGAAATCCTTGCCAGCTCCAGTCCTGAGCTGGTGCGGATCAGCATCATGGAGCCAAGCAAAAGGGATACCACACCACCAATGGCCAGTATGCCATGGCTGACTATTTTTATTTCCAGGATAAAAAGAATGACCCCAAAAACAATAAGTGCCAGTCCGGCGTAGTTAACCGGCAAAGAGTGCATGGAATAAAATGCAAGTATAAGGCTGATCACGCCCACTATGCCCGGCAGCATAGCTCCGGGGTTATACAATTCAAACATTATCCCGTACATGCCCAGCATCAGTAAAATGTAAGCGATGCTGGGATCGCTGATGATATTCAATATTTTTTCCCATACACTCATGCTGTACGTTTCTGCAACAGCATTTTTAGTTTGAAGCACATGTTCTCCGAATGGAAGCTGAATTGTTCTTCCATCTATCTGGCTGAGCAGGTCTTTTTCGGTAACGGCAACGATGTCAATAACATTTTTCTGCAGGGCTTCTGTTTCGGTTATGGAAACGCTGTTCCTTACTGCATCTTCTGCCCAGTCGAGGTTCCGTTTACGCTTATCGGCAATGCTGCGTATAAAAGCCGCCGCATCATTGGTTGCCTTGCTGTTCATGGTGCTGTCCATACCGCCCTGCATAGACACAGGATGAGCGGCGCCGATATTGGTACCGGGCGCCATAGCGGCAATATGGGCTGCCATTGTTATAAAAACACCCGCCGATCCGGCATGAGCACCACCCGGGGATACGTACACGATCACCGGCACCGGGGATACCAGCAAATCGCTAACAATATTCCGCGTTGAGGTCAGTAATCCGCCGGGTGTGTTGAGGTGAATGATCAGGCATTCCGCCTTTGCTTCACCGGCCCTTTCAATAGCATTGTGAATAAAATCTGCCGACGCCGGATTAATGGTCCCGTCAATTTGAATGGACACCACTTTTTGTGCATGAAGCAGGCAGGGGAAGAACAGAAAAAAGAAATAATATGGTAATAATCGCTTCATATAAACCCCGGGGTGGTGATTAACGTACAAATGCTGATCCTGCCGTAATATAATGAATTCCGGGGAGAATGATACCAGGGATCGGGGTTAAATAAAAAAACCGAAGCTGATCATGCACTTGCGGAATGAAACCCGAAGCCTCTTTCATTTTCAAATTCCCGCATTCCCGCATTTCCACATTTGCCACATCTCCACATTCTCACATTTGTCACACTTGTCACATTCTCCTACCACTTTAATTCCAGCTTATTGTTGCTCCTGTTAATATCTGCCATGCGCCAGGTAGGGTCTATTTCAACAGAACTTATGTTCATCAGTGATGATTCCACTTCAAACACATAGGTAGGATGCGTCCACTTCCAGGGTTCCTGTACGAATCGGGGGGTAGTGTTTTCCGCCGGCTTTTCGCCAAACATACTGAACTGCGGAATATATACGGTGGCTTTGGTGCCGTTTTTATACTGCAGCAGCACGTCAAGAGGCATAGGTATTTGTCCTGCCATCCGGAGACGTATTTTTGTTTTGCCGCCCTGCTCCCACAAGCTGTCTATTTTGTAATCAATTGTTTTGGTTGTGTTCACCCAATATTCCTTATACCAGTCTAATTGTATGCCACTCACCTTTTCGGCTACCCGCATAAAATCATTGGCGTTGGGATGTTTGAATTTCCACTGGTTATAGTACTCCAGTAAAGTTTTGTCTCTTAATGAATCGCTGATGATATACCCCAACTGGGCAAGAAATACTCCTCCTTTTGAATAAGCGGCACGTGCATAGGCAAAATTGGTATTGAAATGGTCGGCATGCGTGGTTAACGGTTCTTCAAGACCGCTTTTTACCAGGTTGAAGTAACCGGCATACGTGTCGGCATGATATAACGGAAGGTCAACGCCTGCACCGCTGCCGGAAGGTGCCGCAGAAAGCTCATTTCCCTTAACAGGGTTGCTTTTTTGCTGTTTATAGTAAGCCGATACCAGGTCTTCGGCATAGGTAGTAAACCCTTCATCCATCCAGGCATACAGCGACTCATTGGTACCCAGCATCATCTGGTACCAGCTATGCATCCATTCATGAAAGGCCGTGCCAAGCCCCGGGCCGCTTATCAGGGTAGCCATCGGGTATTCCATACCACCATCACCCCCATGTATAAACGAATATTGCTTATACGGGTATGCGCCGAAATGCTTTTCAATGAAAGGCAATACAGTTACTGCTGCATCAGCAACTTCATTCCATGCACCATCGTTGGCTGTATCACCGGGCTTGTTTTTATATAAAACATGGATAGTGGGGCCGCCGGGAATATGCCTTTTAATATGCTTAAACTGCGGGTCTGCTGCCCAAACAAAATCGTGCACATTGGGCGCCGTAAACCGCCAGGTAAGCGTGTTGCCCGAAGGGCGTGTTACTTTTGCCCCCTTTGATTCGTAACCGTAACCAATCTGGCTTGCATTTTGCAGGTAGCCGGTTCCTCCTATGATATAATTTTTATCGAGCGTAATATTTACTTCATAATCGCCCCATACGCCATAAAATTCACGTGCCACATAAGGTGTTGGATGCCAGCCCTCATAATCGTACTCACATAGTTTGGGATACCACTGGCTCATGGAATATCTGACCCCTGTATTGGGATTATCCCGCCCCGCACGTCTGATCTGCAGTGGCACCTGCGCTTCAAACTCCATATCAAATACAACTTTCGATTTGGGAAGTACAGGTTTGCTTAACTGTACTTCCAGGATGGTTTCATACACTTTGTATGGCTGCGCCACGCCATTCATTTTAAGGGAGACAATTTTCTGATACCCGGTTTCCTCGGGCTTAAGTTGCTGGATACGGTTTGTTACCCGTGCATCCCAATCCTTTATAACCTGGTTGTTTCTCCCCCGGAACTCAATATTGCCCAACTCCCGGCTGCGGGCATCCATCATACTGTTGGGCTGAAATGCATTCCAGTACAAATGGTAGAATACTTTGTGTAAAGTATCGGGTGAATTATTCCAGTATTCCAGCTTTTGCTTTCCGTCAAACCGGTTGGTTTGCACATTCATATCAATATCCATCACATATTTTACTTTTTGCTGCCACCGGTCGGGCTGGGAAAAAGCAACCGTGTATCCGCATAAAAACATCGCAACAAATAATATCCTGTTCATTCCGGAATTGTATTTTATTTTTTTATTTCAATACCGCCAAAGATAATAAGACCGTCTATAAATAAGCTCCGTTATAAAAGTTAAAAGGTGAAGACAAGGGACCTCCCTCATCCTTCACCTCCCCTTTTACGTTTCTTCTTACTCTCTTACCATCTTACTGTCTTACCATCTTACTGTCTTACCATCTTACCATCTTACCGTCTTACCATCTTACTGTCTTACCATCTTGCCATCTTATAATGTAAGATTATCTTTCAGCAGTCTCCCTTTACTATTGAAAAGCAGGTTCTTTTGCTGAATATCCGATTTGGCTACATGCACCCGGTATTGCATAACATCGCCGGGGAGCTCAATTTCGTATACCGATCTTACTTCCCATTCCGAATATTTGCTTTTTTCAAATCCATCGTTCACCTTGCGGGGCAAATCGCTTATCTCCACCTCTTTTTCGGTATTTTGCCATTCTCCTTTTTTATTAAATTTTGCTTCATATTTATCCCCGTCTTTTTCAAAACGGGCAACGAATGCAGTGAGGTTATCCCTCCATTCTACATTTTTGGCATCGTCGTACTTTTCCGAAAAAGCATTTGTCACCTCTGCCGGGATTTTCCTGATCTGCGCATTAACGATTTGAGTGAAGCCTACAGCACTTAATAATAACGTTGCAATAAATATCTTTTTCATGATTCTTATTTTTTTAATATAGGTGCAATTTCATGCCATGAAGCCGAATAAGCACATTGCTACTGGTAAAAAAAACTTAAAAATAAAAGTTAGAGAACCGTAATGCTTTGCGATTGATCAATCCATCCTTCTCACATTCTCACATTTCCACATTTCCACATTATTTACCACTAACCACCACTACTATCTCCCCTTTAACGGTTTTGGCTTTGAAGTGATCGCAAACCTCACGCAGGCTGCCTCTTTTGTTTTCTTCAAAAACCTTGGTGAGCTCACGGCTTACACTGCATTGCCTGTCTTCCCCAAAATAAGCAATACATTCTTCCAGTGTTTTAGCAAGTCGCATGGGCGACTCGTAAAAAACGATCGTGCGTTCTTCTTCGGCCAGTTTTTTAAATAAGGTTTGCCTTCCCTT
>NZ_DAOMOZ010000192.1:3360-9227 GCF_035444585.1 Agriterribacter sp. | reverse complement strand
TAGCCTAACGAACATTACCACCGTCAAAGACGGTGGGTTTCTAAGGTGTACTAAATATGGTTTCTGTTCAAGATCTTCACTTCGCCTATCGCAAAAAAAAGGTGTTCACCGGATTGAGCCTTCAGTTACAACCGGGTTATATTTATGGCTTGCTGGGTAAAAATGGCACCGGTAAATCCACACTTTTACGCAATATTGCAGGAATGCTGTTCCCTGATTCGGGAAGCATAGCCGCAGCCAGCGAAGTTCCGGGTAAAAGAAAGCCTTCTTTTTTACAGGAAGTATTTATGGTAGCGGAAGAATTTTTTCTCCCTGATATCACGCCGGCGAGACTGGCAAAATACAATGCGCCCTTTTATCCCGGGTTCAATTACGATCAATTCAACCGGTACCTCACCGAGTTTGAAATACCGGTTGACAATACGATCCAAAGCATGAGCTACGGGCAAAAGAAAAAAACGCTCATCAGCTTCGGATTGGCCTGTAATACTGCTTTATTGCTCATGGACGAGCCTACCAATGGTTTGGACATCATGAGCAAGAGCCAGTTCCGCAAGGTAATTGCAAGTGCCCTGGATGAAAATAAATCAATCATTATCAGCACGCATCAGGTAAAAGATCTCGAAAATCTTATTGATCGCATTACCATTATTGACGAAGGAAAGATCCTGTTCGACCAAACCATTGAGCAGATCACCCACCAACTGAATTTTAAGATTTCCTTCGACCCCGAAGAAATTCAGCAATCACTATACAGCGAACCCTCATTAAAAGGCAATGCCATCATCACGCGCAATACCGCGCATGAAGAAAGCCGCCTGGATCTTGAAATGCTGTACAAAGCCATTATTGTAAACCGCGACAAAATTCATTCTGCTTTTAACTGATAAAGATATTACCATGAATAATTCATTTAGTTTTTCAAGGCTGGGGCTGCTCATTAAAAAACAATGGTTCGACAATGCGAAGCTTTACAGCTTATCTGTGCTGGCGCTTATAGGTTTGCTATCCATCATATTTATTTTTTGGGCCATTGCAAATGAAAGCCGTTACGATGAAGAAGATACCTATGTTATTTTCCTCGTTCTTTTTTTTGGCGCGGGCTTAATATTCGCCAGCACCACATTTGGGGCATTGAGCGATAAAGCCAAAGGCACTTACTGGCTCAGCATTCCGGCAACGCATACCGAAAAACTGTTGTGCGGTATTTGTTATTCGCTTATTGCTTTTCCTGTCGTTTTTGCGGTGAGCTTTTTTATTATCCAGCAAATCACTTTTTTTGCTATCCGCTTAAACCCTCATAACATAATAGAACCTGTACGCAACCTGAAAGATCATGTCATCATATTTTGCTATATTTTTCTGGCGCTCCAATCCCTGTTCATTCTTGGCTCTGTATATTTTGAAAGATATGCCTTTATAAAAACCATACTGGCCGCACTGTTTATCATATTCCTTTTTATGCTGGCAGGCATATTTTTCGCGAAAAATTTATTGCCTCACAATAGTGGTATGCGGGGTTTAACCAGCTTTGTAATATATGGCGATAATGAAATGAAGCTGTACCGGTTAGCACCCTGGATTGAAGATGCGGTTATAGCACTCGCAAAATTTATATGGGCGCCTGTTTTTTGGGTAGCCACTTATTTCAGGCTGAAGGAAAAGGAAATATGATCGAGTACCTATTAAAAATTTGTAACCATGCAATTCAAAGATAGTCAGTCAATATACCTGCAAATAGCAGACTACGTGTGCGAGAAGATCCTGCTCGGGGAGTGGAAAGCGGAACAACGCATTCCATCGGTGAGAGAGCTGGCAGTGCAACTCGAAGTGAATCCCAATACCGTTATGCACACTTTTGATTTTTTACAGCAGCAGGAAATTATTTATAACCAGCGCGGGATAGGTTATTTTGTAACTGCCGCCGCCCGGGAACAGGCCCTCGCCTACCGAAAGGAAGAATTCCTTCAAAAAGATCTTCCGGGCGTATTCAGGAATATGTACCTGCTGGGCATGGATACCGAAGAGCTGAAGCCACGGTTTGAAAAATTCATTAAACAAAACTTTTCATAACATAATACCTCGGTATGAAAACAAGCAATAAAATATTATTAACCTTATTTGCTCTGCCTTTTATAATGATCCTCTTTATATACGCTTCCTTATACGCGAAGTATAAAAGTGGCGATTACGTTACAGAGCAACAGGTAGAAAATGAAAGAAGCACACTCACCATAGTACACGGTTTTCAAGGGATAAACCTCGGCGGGTTCGGACGCGGGCGTATCTCCATAAAACATTCCGACAGCTTTGCGGTACGTGTAGACAACCGGAATAAAGACCAAATTGAATTTCAGTCGCAATCCGGGGTTTTAACGCTGCGTTCAAAAAACAGGCATGGTTATTTGCCGGTTACGGTATACTGTCCCGGTTTTTCAGCGCTTTCCATTGATTCTGCGACTGCTGAAATTGATCCGTTTGTCCTGGCCGGCGTTACAATGGATATCGGTGCCGAAGGAAATATAACATTCAACGGGTTGGCCGACAGCTTAACCGTGAACATTAAACGAAATGGCGCCATCACGCTGGGTAATGCCGCTAATGTAAAATGGCTTAATCTCCAACTGGCCAACGGGAGCAGCTTCAACAATAAGGAGGGCGGCATACAGCAAATAGGTAACCCGGTGCTGGAAGACAGCGCCACACTGAACGTGAATGGCAAAACCATGCGCATGATCGCGGAAAAGAACAATCCTTAAAATATTAATATATCAAATCATGAAAAAGAATTTTCATTCCATATTAATGCTTATTTCACTGATCGTATTGTGCATCGTGCTGCACCATACCTTACATGGAGGAACAAAACCCGGAAAAGACCAGGCTGCAAATGAAAGACTGATCATACCACCTGCTGCCCATACCTTTCCCGCTGTTTTTTTTATGGGTTTGGAATAAGCACTCCTGTACCGGCAGCGCTACAATATTAAAATAAATATTGGAGGCAACAAATTGAACAACCTCTACAATGACAGAAATTGATAAGAAGAAATTTAATAAAGCAAAACTTTGGGACTACTTTATTTTAGTTGCAAGAGTATGGCTGGCATGGACTTTATTTAGATACGGTTGGGCTAAACTTATAGATGGACAATTCGGGGTGTCTGAAGCAACCATGGATCTTCCACTAAAAGAAATTGATCTATTTAGAATTTCCTGGTATCTGGCAGACCATGAACCATTCAAATCTTTTATTGGCATTTCCCAAATAGTAACGGCCGGACTACTGGTTTATAAACGTACAGCTATTATCGGTGCTTTTATTTCAATTCCCATTTGGTTGAATATTTTAATGTGGGACATGACTTTTATGGGACTATACACGGGGTTTACAATAAGGATTCCGTATTACCTGGTTTTGACTTCTTTGATTATTTGGCATGCCAAAGACAAGGTATTGGTTGCGTTACAAACCCTTTTAAAGGGATCATCAATTAAATATAGATTCCCGTTATGGACATACCTGCTGATAATTCCTTTAGGATTTGTTATAGAATTAGTTGGCGGTATTCCTATTGCAATTGTTTATTACGTCAAACAGCTTTTCAGTTAAATTAGCCCACGGACAGGACGGAATTCTTCTTATCCGCACTTCTACGACCTGTACCATTATGTGAAGTTTCATTACTTCGCGTTTTTATTTTTCTACCAGGCGTATCGCCCGGCGCCCGGTTTTCTCCCGCATATCTTCACTTAAGCGGTCAATTGAACTTATCGCTTATTTTTGCGCTATGGCAGCCCCACTGGCAGAACGGTTACGACCACAGTCATTAGACGAGCTTGTAGGACAGGAACATCTTACCGGCCGGGAAAGCATATTGCGTAAAGCCATACAGCAGGGTAAAATCCCTTCCATGATCTTATGGGGCCCGCCTGGTGTTGGCAAAACAACCATTGCTAACATCATTGCACATACGCTTAATGTTCCATTTTATACATTGAGCGCCATAAGCTCCGGCGTAAAAGAAGTAAGAGAGGTAATTGAAAAAGCAAAGCTTCAGCCCGAAAGCATCTTGTTCATTGATGAAATTCATCGTTTCAACAAAGGACAGCAGGACGCTTTACTTGGTGCAGTAGAAAAGGGCACCATTACCCTTATTGGCGCCACTACCGAAAACCCATCCTTTGAGGTAAATGCTGCATTGCTGAGCCGCTGCTTGGTGTATGTATTAAAGCCGCTTGATGAAGCTGCTCTAAAAAAATTACTTATGCTGGCTGTTGAAAAAGATGCCTTGCTCAATAAACGAAAAATTACATTCAAAGAAACTGCTGCGCTTTTGAATATTTCGGGGGGCGATGCCCGGAAATTGCTGAACCTGCTGGAACTGGTTACAGACGGAGTTGCCGGAAATGGGCCCATATCCGTAACAGACGACCTGGTAATGGATATTGCCCAGAAGCGCATTGCGCTGTACGACAAAAGCGGGGAGCAGCACTATGATATTATTTCTGCTTTCATTAAATCGATCCGCGGCAGTGATCCCAACGCAGCCGTTTACTGGCTGGCAAGAATGATCGAAGGCGGGGAGGACGTAAAATTTATAGCCAGAAGACTGGTGATCCTGGCCAGCGAAGACATTGGCAATGCCAATCCCAACGCCCTCCTGCTGGCCAACGCCACATTTGAGGCGGTTAATAAGATAGGTTATCCTGAAGCCAGGATCATATTATCGCAATGCGCCACTTATCTTGCTTCGTCGCCCAAAAGCAATGCGGCATACCTCGCCATAGGTGCAGCACTGGCTGCGGTTAAGCAATTTGGCGATTTACCCGTGCCGCTGCATTTACGCAATGCGCCCACCCAACTGATGAAAAACCTGGATTATGGAAAGGGCTACCAGTATGCGCATGATTACCAGAAAAATTTTTCCGGTCAGGAATATTTGCCTGCTGAGCTCAAAGGCACTACTTTCTATAATCCGGGAAAAAACGCCAGGGAGGAAGAACTAAGAAAATGGTTGAAAGAACTTTGGAAAGAGAAATATGGATATTGAATAGGTATCAGCAGTCAGGTATGAGCTTTGAGCCGTGAGCAAAGGGTATTCCTGATCTCTGATTTGTTGATCTCTGATTTGTTGATCTCTGATTTTTTAGTTCATCGTGTACCCCTTCGGGTTTCGGATTTTTAGCTTCGGATCTGAAATTTATTCGGTTCTTGCTTTTTGGTTCTTGGTTCTTGGTTCTTGCTTTTTGGTTCTTGGTTCTTGTATTTCGTTATCATACATCAAATTCCTATGGTGCTGCAATGGAAAATCAAAACATTCGACGAGCTCACTGTTCATGAGTTGTACAAAATCCTTCAGTTGCGTATGCAGGTATTTGTAGTGGAGCAGCAATGCGCTTTCCCGGATGCCGATGATAATGATCAGAAAGCGTGGCACTTATGTGCATGGAAAGAACAAAAGCTGGTAGCCTGCGCCCGCATATTCGCTCCCGGAGCGATGTACAGAGAAGCTGCCATCGGACGAGTGGTTAGTGCCGCGCAGGTACGTGGAACCGGCGTAGGCAAGGCCTTGATGGAACGCTCTGTTCTTGCTGTATATCAATTATTTGGGCGGGTTCCTATCAAAATCGGCGCCCAGCTGTACCTCAAAAAATTTTATGAACGCATGGGATTTGTACAGGACAGCGACATCTACCTGGAAGACAATATTGAACATATTAAAATGATCCTGCCTTAAAGCGATCGCGTTTATATCCCCTGCTTTGCCTTATTTGCTACCTGAAGCCCCGCAACTTTTCCTTCTATACTATTTTACAATTTACGCCGTTATTTAGGTCAGTCCAATACTTTTTGAAAGCATAAA
>NZ_DAOMOZ010000192.1:0-3349 GCF_035444585.1 Agriterribacter sp. | reverse complement strand
CATGACTCAACAATTACCCAACAAAATTTTTCGGGCCTGTATCATTACAGCCATCAGTTTTTTTTCAGTTAAATCATACGGCCAGTATATTTTTATGGATAAGCCGGTGTATGAGATAGGACTTAATATCGGGCCTTCCAATCTTCTTGGTGATCTGGGCGGACGCTATGGCACGGGTAAAACATTTCTGAAAGACAATAACATCCAGATGACAAGACTGATGAAAGGTGCATACCTCACCATTCGTCCCAGCGAGTTTTTTGGGATAACGCTTTCAGCAAATTTTACTACGCTTGAAGGAGCAGACAGCATTATCGTGGACAAGGGTGGTCCTGAAGTTGCCCGTAAGAACAGGAATCTTTCAGCCAGGATACCCATACAGGAAGTTACCCTAACGGGCGAGATATATCCCACAGTATTTTTTGAAATGGATGATAAGGACGTATACCATAAATTCCGCCCTTACGGGGTTATCGGCATTGGCGTTTTTCATTTTAATCCGCAGGGACAATATACAGCGCCTAATGGCACCAAAACCTGGGTTGACCTGAAACCTTTGCGCACGGAAGGCCAGGGCATGCCTCAATATCCCGACAAAAAAGAATACAGCCTTACGCAGATCAATATCCCCTATGGCGTGGGCATACGCTATTATTTCTCCGACAGGATAAACGCCGCATTTGAAATTGTAAACCGGAAAACGTTTACCGATTATATTGATGATATAGGAACAGAATTTATTGCCGACAGCGATTTCGACAGTTATTTTGGTGCAGGATCAAGAACCGCAACCATTGCCAAACAGATGCACAACAAAGCTCAGCAGGTAAGCCCCGGCGTAAGGATCCCTTATTATAATGCGGGAGATAAGCGCGGAACACCCACCAGGAATGATTCTTATTATTCGGCAAGCATTAAAGTGGGCATCCGTTTGGGTGGCAACGGGAACTCCGGCGTTTTGCGCTGCCCGATGATCTTTTAAGATCAATTGACAATCCAACATATCCTGAAACAAAAAACGAAATCCATGAAGAAAACGATTACAACCAACATTGTTACCATAAGGGTTACCGTTATAGCTATTCTGGTTATTTATACCCTCATTGCAAACGCATAAAACGCGTGCCTGCCGCTGCAAATCGGGCATCTGAGACATAAGAAGTGAGTGTTGACATCATCACTTCTTATTTTTTGTGTTGCTGCATCAACCAGCTACCCGGCACTACCCCGCGTTGCGTTAAAAACATCACCTGCAGTTGCATTCAAATTGTGTCCGGCGGAGCGAAAACACCACCGGGGCAGTTTGCACCGGTACATATCGTTATTACGCACATAAAACAAAGGAGTACCACAATTTGAACTTTTGTCATCGAAGGTAAATGCCTCCTTACCGCCAACCCTTATCTTTGCGTAAATCTCGTTAATGGAAATAACCTCAAAAAAAGCCGGTGAGTCGTTGGTAATGATGACAGAGCTGGTATTACCAAACGATACGAATGTATTTGGCAACCTTATGGGTGGCAGGCTTATGTACTGGATGGACATCGCCTCAGCCCTTTCTGCCCAAAAGCATGCCAATGCGCCTGTGGTTACCGCTTCAGTTGATAATATTTCTTTTGAAGCGCCTATTCTGCTTGGAAATGTTGTTTACATTGAAGCCAAGGTAAGCCGGGCGTTCACCACCTCTATGGAAGTGCACATCAGTGTATGGGGAGAAGATTTGAAACGCCGGTACAAATATAAAAGCAACGAAGCCTATTATACTTTTGTAGCACTCAATGCACAGGGAAAATCGTCGCCGGTTCCGCAGCTTACACCCGAGTCAGAAGACGAGCGGAAATTATACGAAGGAGCGATGCGAAGAAGACAGTTGAGATTGATATTAGGCGGCAAAATGAAACCACATGATGCTTTTGAGCTAAAAGCGCTTTTTGCCGGAGAATAGTTACACGGCTTTGTTTTTATAGGCATCGCTTTGTTCTATGGCATTCATCAGTTGACTGAGCATGTGATCCAAATCGTCGTTGTAATCAATTGGCAGCGGCGGCTTAAAATGCACCGTTAAAAGCACATTCTTTTGCATAAGCTTCAGGCTCTTTTTATGAAAAGCCTTATTGAAACCATCTATCACAATAGGCACCACTACGCAATGACTTTGCTTAACAAGGAAAGCAGTACCCTTTCTTCCCGGGGCAAAAGCCGTGGTGGTTCCCTGCGGAAAGGTAATTACCCAGCTCCGGTTCAGCGCTTTTAAAATTTTTTTGGTATCGGAAGGGTTCAAACCTTTTCTTACGGTTTTATCGTCTTCAACCCAGGTGCGCTTAACCGTTAGTGAACCCGCCAAAGCCATCAACCTGCTCATAAAAGTTCTTCTCATGGTGTCTTCTGCCGAAACGAAATATACGTTTGTAAAAGGATTAAGCAGGTAGTAAGGAACGCCCAGCTTGTTTTTCTTTCTCCACTTTACTGCGCAAAAAATATGCAGGAAGGCAATCACGTCCATAAAATAGGTTTGGTGATTGCTTACAAACAATACGTTGTTACGGGGCAAATTTTTGAGATGTTCCGTGCCTGTAATTTTAAGGCGGTTCATGATCGCCAGCCCCGGGTACGACAGGCAGCCAATGACAATATATACGACCTTCCGTACGAGTTTTACATAGCGCAACCTTTCAAAAAATGAACCCATGGATAAATGTTTATGCTGCTGATTTGCTTTGCAATATAGACTATTTGTAAAAACTTTGTTAACCCCGGCGCAACGCTCCAATATAAATATGTAATCAATTAAAAGATCACATCCTGTATAAAATTAAAGTCATGAAAAAATTCGTATTCGCATCCTCATTGGCCATTGCAGCAAGCATAGCTGCTGCCCGGGCAAATAACCCGGCATATAACAATCCCTATCCTAAAACGATCAATGTAACAGGAAGTGCAGAAATGGAAATCGTGCCCGATGAAATATATGTGCAGGTCAATTTGAGTGAATACGAAAAAAGAGGCTCGGGTAAAATAAATATGGAAACGATCAGGAAACAATTCCTGGAATTGTGTAAAAACGCCGGCATTCCAGATTCACTAATAAGTATAGCAACTTACCAGGGGGCAGATCGCTTATTTTGGATCAATAAAAAGAAAAAGAATCCCGATATGATGGCCACCATCAGCTATATCATCAAATTCAACAGCATAAAAAAGATTGACGCAATCGTTGAAAAATTAGATGATGAAGCAACCCGGGGCTTTTTCATTGTAAAAGCCTCGCACAGCAACATAGATGTATTCCGCAGGCAATTAAAAATACAGGCTGTAAAAGCTGCAAAGGATAAAGCCATTTATCTTTCGG
>NZ_DAOMOZ010000191.1:0-9246 GCF_035444585.1 Agriterribacter sp. | reverse complement strand
ATTGAAATTTAAATATGGCCATTTTAAATTTCCAAAAGCCGGATAAGATCATTCTTCAAAAAGCAAATGAATTTGAAGCATCTTTTGAATTCCGCCCGTTAGAGCCGGGTTATGGCGTTACCATCGGTAATGCGCTTCGCAGGGTTTTACTCAACTCACTGGAAGGTTATGCGATCATTGGTATTTTTATTGAAGGTGCAGAGCATGAGTTTGCCACACTGAAAGGCGTAACGGAAGATGTTACAGAAATCATCCTCAACCTGAAGCAGGTACGGTTTAAAAAGATACTGGATACCGATATCAGCCAGGAAAAGCTTACGATTTCCATTAAAGGAAAAAGTGAGTTCACCGCTGCCACAATAGGAGAAGCTACAGCTTCTTTCCAGGTAATGAACCCCGAGCTGTTGATCTGTACGCTGGATCCCTCTGCCAAGCTCAATATTGAGATCACGATCGGGAAAGGACGTGGTTATGTTCCTTCGGAAGATAATAAAGTGAAAGATGCTCCTTTCGGATATATCCCTACCGATTCTATATTCACACCCATAAAAAACGTGAAATACGGGATCGAAAACTTCCGCGTGGAGCAAAGAACAGACTATGAAAAGCTGTTAATGGATGTGCAGACAGACGGTACCATCCATCCTGAAGAAGCCGTAAAACAGGCTTCCCGCATTCTTATCCAGCACCTGATGATCATTACCGACGAAAACATTACATTCGACAGCAAGGAAGATAAGAAAGAAGATGTGGTAGACGAGCAGGTATTGCAACTGCGCAAGGTGCTGAAAACACCGCTGGAAGACCTGGACCTGAGTGTACGGGCGTTCAACTGCCTGAAAGCTGCCAAGATCAACAGCTTAAGCGAGCTGGTACAGTATGAGCAGGAAGACCTGATGAAGTTCCGCAACTTCGGTCAGAAATCACTGGCAGAGATTGAGCAGGTGCTGGGCGAAAGAAGCCTGCATTTCGGAATGGACCTCGCGAAGCTGGGTTTGGATAAGGATGAGTTCTAAGGAAGGTATAAGGTAGGTGTAGGGTATGAGGTGTAGGGTGTAAGGTGGAAGGTATAAGGTGTGGGAGTGAATGGTGAATGGGCAATGGTGAAACTTGTAACTTGTAACCTGTAACCTGAGGCAACCATCCTACAAGAGAAGTTATAATTTTTTTTACATCACATAATCTGTTGCGAAAGCACAGAGCCGGCCTGTAATTCCCTGACAACGGTACAGGATGGTATTCAATAACAAGGATTTGAAATTTCAAATTTCAAATCTCAAATTAAACAGTCATGCGTCACGGAGACAAGATCAACAACCTCAGCAGAACGGCATCGCACAGGAAAGCGCTGTTGAGCAATTTGGCCAATGCATTATTAACGAACAAGCGCATCATAACAACGCTGGCAAAGGCAAAGGCGCTCAGGACTTTCATTGAGCCCCTTATCACCAAAACCAGGAAGAACGAAACCAAGGAGCAGATCATGCACAATCACCGCCTGGTGTACAGCTACCTGCAGAACAAAGAGGCGGTAAAAGAATTGTTTACTGTAATTGCCCCTAAAGTTGCCGGCAGACCCGGTGGCTATACCCGCATCATTAAATTGGGCAAACGTATTGGCGACAATGCCGAAACAGCGCTGATCGAGCTGGTTGATTTCAACGAAATCTATACCAAAGGCACTGAAAAAGCTGCTGCCACCACTAAGAGAACCCGCAGGGCAGGAGGAAGCAGGAAAAAAGCGGCAGCGAAGGAAGAAACAACTGCCGGGGAAGTAAAAGAAGAAGTGAAATCTGAAACGTCAGCAGCACAGGATGCCGAAGAAGCAAAGCCTGAGTAGCTGAAAATGTTATAGCATTAAAAAGGCAGCACTTACGGGTGCTGCTTTTTTGTTGGGGCAAAGGTTACGGACGCTCAAAGAGCCACAGCCCGGTTCACTGCCATTTATTGCTTGATGATCTTCACGCTTTTGGTAACGGTTCCGGCTTCCGAGATCTTAACCAGGTAAAGTCCCGCGCTGTAAGATGCAATATTGAGGTCATTGATGCCATTCTTTAACCGTTCTGCATGTATGCGTTTGCCGGCTGCATCATAAATGTCAATAAATGCATTATCTGATGTCCACGGTATTACTACTGTAAGCTTGCTGCCTGCCGGGTTGGGATAAACCGATATGCTTTCCCCGGTCGCTGTCTTAGCTTCAGCAAGCTGGCTGCGCGTGATCCGGCTGCTTTGGGGGGGCACCAGGTACATCAGGCAACCGGGTGGCGGCGGGAGGATACGAAGATTTCTGGACGCTACCGCGCTGGTACCGCATGTATTAACAGCCCTGGCATATACCATTTGATTCATAGGGCCAAGCAGGCCGCCCTGCCCGGATCTGAAGGTGTTGCCGCTTTGTATGCCGGCGAACCAGCTCACATTATCAAAGCTGAAATCTACTGTAGTACCCGGGGCAGACAATGTTACCACCGCATCGTAGTAACAGGAGCTGCCCCATCTCCCGGCACCTATCCCGGCAGGGGAGGGCGTACCAACGGTTACACTCTTGTTTATGGATACACTGGCACCACAGGCATTGGTCAGGGTTACTTTTATTATATCCTCTCCTGTACCGGTTTTGTTGACTGTAATAAGGAGCGTACCCTGCCCCCCGGTTATATCAAGCTTCCCGTTTTGGCTTTCCCAGCTAATGGTAACGTTATTAGGCAGATTATTTAACTGGTATTGTCCATTTGTACATATTACTTCAGGCCCCGAAACTGTGGGAGTGGCGCCGCATAGCCCATTTTGTCCCGCACAGTCTACCGGCTGAGCCTTTAGAATGTTTCTCTCAATAAACCGGGCTACCTGGTAAGTGATGGAAGTATTATGATAATTATTCCAGTGATTGTTACTGGAAGGATAAACCCAATTTTCATTTTCATCCCAATAGGGATCTGCCGAGCATCCCCCGGTCAGTGAACCGCAATCAGAAGTGCTTGTCATTACCGCCTCAAACGGCGACAGGGATGGGGTAATTAAAGTATTGCCATTTACCTGACCCTTATTCTGGATCTGGTCATCTATATCGAAAAACATGTTGCTGCTTTGCCAGTTGTTAGCCGAATTGTAAGTCTGGTTTTGCAGATCCAGCGCGCTGGCTGTAGCTACAAAGTTATGTCCGTCATGTCCTTCGGTAGTTGCGGGCATCCCGGCGCCGCTTATCCAACTGTAGGCAAATTGTGTTTGTGTCTGGTCAAAGCTGCCCTGCCTGTCGTCATAGGGATACTGCCCGGTATAATCAAATCTTCTTACTCTCAATGTAACAGCAGAAACAGGCAGAATACCGAATATTTTTCTGAAAGTCAATCCGAGAAAGCTGTAATAAGCAATAGAGGATTTATTACTATTTTCAGGAACGGCATACCCCTCTGCTTCGAGGTTTACGAGCAGGAAGCTTACAGAGCCGGCGAATAGCAGTGATTGCGGGCCGAAAGGACTGGATGGTGTAAACTGCAGCCCGTTGCCGGCGTTTTTGGTGCTGGCGGTATTGTCGCCCCTGCCCAGTGCTATGCCGTAATTATGGGTTTGCTGCGGGTAGCCCTTGTCTTTAAGGCGCTCAGCAAACGCGGCCCTTATCGGGTTAAGTGTATACAGGATGGGGAACCAGTTAAAGGCGCTGTTGTTATAATCGCCATAGGTAACCAGCATTTGCCGCGCTGCCGCACTTTTGAATGCATCATTCAGCTTCAGCAGGCTGCTGTTGAACCTCAAATAGGGCATATCCCTCACCATCTCCCTGAAGATATACTGCATGCCCAGCGGGATATTGGCGCCCTGGTGCGGCGCATCGTAGCTGAAAAAGTTCTCCACGTTGTGAGTGAGGCTGCGGTCTTCCATATCCTTTAAGCACCACCTCGCTATAAGCCCGCCCATGCTGAAGCCGATGACCGTGCTTTTGTAATTGCCCGTTTTATGCTGGTTAACCCAGTTGATGACCTCTTCTAATACTTTGGCGTTGTTTTCTATGTAGGTGGTGGTTACCGTAAAATCCACAAATACAAAATCGTAACCATAGGCTCGCATAGTTGACATAAAATTATTCCCGCGAAATCGATTTTTTAGTTCTTCAGTAGTTAATTCACCATCCGGATCGAACCCTTCTATCACAATAATAGGTTTGTCAAACACATTATCACATCCTTTTTCAACTTCAATATTGGCGCCCGGGTTTGTGCCGCAAACCAGCCAATCTATAAGACCGCTGCCGCAGAGCAGCCCCGGGCCTCCCATAGGGGAATAAGAGCCGGACTTTGACAAACCTTCACCGAGGTAATCCTCATCATTCGTATAAACGGGGCTTACCGATATGTTGAAGACTGAGTCGGGAGCGGTATAGGTGCCGGGCCTGCTGTACCGGATCATACATTTGGCGGTTCGCACCCCGCCAGGGGTAGTAATTTTGGCAGTGATGTATTTGGGACCCTCCATGGCGTAATATATGCTGATGCTCCCGCCCTTTATCCATCCTGAACACGCTATCGCGCCATTGTTCCCTGGTAACGGTACCCGAATCCGTTATTTCCAGTTCAGGAGTTACTGTAAACGGAGTCTGCTGGCTAAAAGAAGCCGTTGTTGCTGCAAACAATGTTAAAAAGAAGGATAAAAGTTTTTTCATGGCAAGAGGTTTAAAATATAATGAATTAGTTGCTGCATGTACAGGCGTTGAATTTGAGATCAAAACGGCCTTCCTTAAGCGTAACAAAAGTATCTGTTAGAGTTCCAACATCTTTTCTTTCCCGAAGTATAAACTCAAATTCACCTGAAATGATCCAATTTTGAAAATCAATTTTGGTAATAGTAAACCTACTACCGGGCATAGGTCCAATAAAATAACCGTCACTGCTCAATTTTTCATCGTCATAATTTACGAAAATTGAGTCTATTTTATTGCCAACTGAAGTAATTGTACCAGTACCTGAAGATGATACGGTTAGGGCTGATAGTTTATTATTCTTTTGTCGTAAAATTTGAAAATCAAACGAGTGTTCTGCTGCCCCATTTGATTCACCGTATCTGGCTGATATTTCTCCACAAGGGTTTCCCATAAACCTACATTCATAATGAGGTATCCACACTTCATCATCAATCCTAAAGCCAACGGTATTCCTGCCTTCCTGCGTGGCAGGCGGCAACTTTGCATTTGCGGCAGGGTCTTTCTTACAATGATTGGAGGCAAGCAGGGAGTAGGTTGTCAGCGCAATGAGGATAAGCGTAAGGCGTTTCATATTACAGTTTGTTTAAGATAGTATATAAGGTTAATGCTTTTGGGAGTAGCGGGCAGCCATTTTTTCATAACAATGTTTTTAAGGCAAAGCTTATCTTTTGTACAACGGGGAGCCGATAGCAGCAGGAAGAACAGGGAGGCGAACAGCAGGAAGTATTGGCGTTTCATACAGCTGTATTTTTTACGGGATAAGGTAATGTGCTTTAAATCTAAGCTATTTTAACGAATAATAAAAGCATTTCGTTGGAGCGCCGTTGTATATGTTCTTTTGTCTTAACACTCCGTAAATTTTTTAACGCCTTTTTTGTGATGCCGGCCGCAAGCCGGTCGGTACGCGCGGGCGTCAGACCGGGTTGCTTTGGATACCGCAGCGCCCGATGATTGTAAATGAAGTCTGCTGGCTAAGAGAAGCTGTTCCCGCCCCTGCCTGGTGTTGTCACCGGCAGGCTAATCAGCATCAGCTACTAAATTTTCCTATATTGGTCACATATGCTTTCTCATTATTTGACATAAAAGCTTGTCCGGCAAAGCGGGATTACGCAGGTGATCTTTGATAAATTAAATGCCCGCACTCTTGTTGTTGGTACGCCGCCCGCATTACCTGCCCTGCATACACAACAACGGCGCAGCACCGGAACACCAATGCGGGTAAAGTGTCTTTTTCATATGTGTTAATTTTGGTTATGTTACTGGTATTTGATATCAAAACGACCGGAGGTAATTTTGACAATTTTCCCGGGATCATTATTGTCTATTCCTTCAAACTCAAAAGTTCCGGATAAAATTTTGCTTGTCCTGTCGTCTTTGGTGATAATAATTCTGCCTGATTTTGTATTGAGAGAGGAATATTCCCCTCCCGGTCTGTTTTCATAAATCATTCTGTTTGACATGTCAGAAAGCAAATAAGTACCTGCACCGGTAAGGTTACCTATTTCGAGATAAACATTCTTATACTCTTCACGGAATTTATCACATGAGGCACTTACTCTTGCTTCCATTCTATTACCTGAAACACTTAAACCTCCATTAAGAGAAGGAATACCAGGATCACCGAGGATCCGGGGTTCGGAACAAGGTTTATAAATTTCTCCATCAATTTTACAGGAAAATGTATTGGCGCCCTTTTGGGTTTCTTTGGTGAGCCTGTCTTTTTTGCAGGAGACGGCAGCGAGGAAAAAAAGCAGGAGCAAAAATGGTGTGTGCTTCATACAATAAGGTTTACAGGCAGGAAACTAAGATAATGTACATCAATTTTTTAAAAGATCATAGTTGCCCGGTAATATTATTTTTTGATGGTATGCAAAAACGCAAAAGATTTTGCAGTTTGTTTTATCATAAAATTGGAAACAGCAACAGCATGTGTACAAAAATCTCATGCGAAACCGTCCGAATTTCTTTTCTTTGCAAAA
The DNA here is from genome assembly GCF_035444585.1 of Agriterribacter sp. Classification (GTDB taxonomy): domain Bacteria; phylum Bacteroidota; class Bacteroidia; order Chitinophagales; family Chitinophagaceae; genus Agriterribacter. The sequence goes on along the minus strand of NZ_DAOMOZ010000191.1, from coordinate 2,568 downwards.
TTTTACTATTGAATGTCTGATTCTTCTACAGCAGTCCTTCTCCTCGAAGATGGCAACGTTTTTTATGGCAAAGCTTTCGGTAAAACAGGAACTACTACCGGAGAAATTTGCTTTAATACCGGCATGACCGGCTACCAGGAAGTTTTTACCGACCCCAGTTATTACGGGCAGGTGGTTATTATGAATGCGGCGCATGTGGGGAACTATGGTGTAAAAGCAGCGGATGTGGAAAGCAATTCCGTAAAGATAAAAGGATTGATCGGCCGCAACCTGGAAGAAAGATACAGCCGCCTGCAGGCAGATCATTCCCTACAGCAATACCTCCAAGACCAGCAGGTTGTTGGTATAAACGGCATTGATACAAGAGCGCTGGTAGTGCATATCCGCACCAGCGGCGCCATGAACTGCATCATCTCTTCCGAAACCACCGATTTGAACATTCTTAAAGCCAAACTGGCTGAAACACCTTCCATGAACGGGCTGGAGCTGGCTTCTGTTGTTTCTACTCCTGAGGTTTATGAAATGGGTAACCCGCATTCGGCAACCCGGGTGGCGGTATATGATTTTGGCGTGAAGAAAAATATTTTGAACTGCCTCACCGAAAGGGGAGCGTATGTAAGGGTATATCCCGCTAAAACGCCGCTGGAGCAAATTGAAGATTTTAACCCGCACGGTTATTTTATATCCAATGGCCCGGGCGACCCTGCACCAATGGATTACGGGGTTCAAATCGTAAAAGGAATACTTCAAAAGGGAAAGCCTTTATTCGGCATTTGCCTCGGCCACCAGTTGCTGGCCATGGCAAACGGGATACCTACTTTTAAGATGCATCATGGTCACCGGGGATTGAACCATCCTGTAAAAAATATCATTACCGGAAGGAGCGAGATCACTACCCAGAATCACGGGTTTGGTATTGACCCGGAAGCGGTAAGAAAATCGGAGACTGTAGAAATTACGCATGTTAATCTTAATGACGATTCCATTGAAGGGATCCGCATGAAAGATAAGCCTGCATTTTCTGTGCAGTATCATCCCGAATCAACACCCGGTCCGCACGACAGCCGTTATTTGTTTGACGAGTTTATAGGGATGATGAAGGGATGAGAGAGGGGTGAATAGTCAATAGTGAATGGTGAGAGGGGGACGAACCAATAGCGCATTAGCTGATAGCAGAAAGCTCAGGATTGATGGCTGAAAGCTGACTGCTGATAGCTGTAAGCTGAAAGCAGCAAAAGAAATATACACATGAAAATAGCGATCATTAACGGCCCCAATTTAAACCTCCTTGGTAAAAGGGAAACGGATGTTTATGGCAATATGCCGTTTGAAAAATACTTTGATGCATTGCAGAAAAAATATCCGCAGGTGAGCCTGCATTATTACCAGAGCAATGTGGAAGGTGAGCTGGTCAATGAATTGCAAAGGGTAGGGTTCGGATATGACGGCATTATTTTAAACCCGGCTGCTTACACACATACTTCCGTTGCCATTGGCGACGCCATTGCGGCCATTAAAGCACCTGTGGTGGAAGTACATATCTCCAATGTACACGCCAGGGAAGATTTTCGAAAGCTGTCGCATGTTTCGGGTAAATCGGCCGGCAGCATCTTTGGCCTGGGCTTAAAAGGATATGAGCTGGCCCTTCAGTATTTAATAGAAGAGGGCAAATAAGTATTATTGCAGGGAAAGTATACCATCAGAACGGATACCCGATACCGATATTAAAAATAAGATTCTCCCGCCTCCATGACCTGTCGCCAAACGCGATCTTATCCAATACCCATCTTTCAGATTCGGGCAGCCAGGGCTTGCGCAGCGGAAAAGCAACGTCTAACCGAAGCACCAGAAATGAAATATCGAAACGTAATCCTACACCTGTGCCTATCGCAAGTTCCTTTAAAAATTTGTTGGTGAATTTTCCTCCCGGCTTATCGGCGTTACCGTTATACAGCCATACATTCCCCGCATCTACGAATACCGCCCCGTGCACTATGCTAAAAAGCTTTGCCCGCAATTCAGAATTGAACTCCAGCTTTATATCGCCCGACTGATCAGGGAGAAATCGTGTATTGATCGTGTCTTTGTATGTTCCCGGGCCAACAGAGCGGCTTCTGAATGCACGTATGCTATTGTTACCGCCGGAAAAAAATTGTTTTATAAAAGGCAGTTCGGTGGAATTGCCATAAGGATATCCAAAACCTACGATCAGCCTGTTTGCCCACACATTTTTGCCCGAGAGGTGGAGATAGTACCGCAGGTCGGTCTCTAATTTCACGTATTGCGAGAACTGCGCATTGAATATTGATTTGGGATTTCCATTTTCTGCATCCGCACCGGTGATCAAACCCGCTATATTGCCCGACAGGTCGGCGTTGCCGTTAAAATATATTCCCTTAAGCCCCCCGTTACCGGAAAGCTGATTGTAGTTGTAATTGTAATTGGAGCCGATAATAAACTGTTTTTCTACTGCTTTTCCCAGTGTGGGCTGTTTGGCAATGCTGTCTTTGTACTCCTGTGTTATAACCAGCGGCTGCACATAATTTATGGAGAGCGGATTCAGCTCAT
>NZ_DAOMOZ010000190.1:0-9389 GCF_035444585.1 Agriterribacter sp. | reverse complement strand
AACTCTGGACCCGCTGATTAAGAGTCAGCTGCTCTACCAACTGAGCTACGGAGTCAGGGAAGGGTGGCAAAAGTATTAAATTCCTTTTATATTCTGTTCAATCATCTTCATTGCTTATCATTCCGGGGTAAAACAGGCTTTCCCATTCTTTACTTAAATTGCATACTGATATGGCGCAGCCAACCGATACTGTAAAATTAATTGAATGTCCCCGCGATGCTATGCAGGGCTGGAAGCATTTTATTTCAACCCAACAGAAAGCAGACTATATCAACACCTTATTGAAAGTAGGGTTCGACACTATAGACTTCGGGAGCTTTGTATCACCCAAAGCCATACCACAAATGGCAGATACGCATGAAGTGATAAAGCAACTGGATATTTCCGGCACAAGCACAAAATTACTGGCCATAGTAGCCAATGAACGAGGTGCAAAAGAAGCTGCTCAGTACGATGCCATTGCCTGTATCGGTTTCCCGTTTTCCGTTTCCGAAACATTTCAACTGCGCAATACCAACAGCACCATTGCCGCATCTCTTACCATTGTGGAAGCGATACAGCAGCTTTGTGTCAACCACAACAAGCAACTGGTAATATACCTTTCTATGGGGTTTGGGAATCCTTATGGCGATCCATACAATGAAGACATTGTATTCAGCTGGGCCAATACCATACAACAACTGGGCATCAATGTCATTTCCCTTGCGGATACGGTTGGACTGGCCACTCCCGGACAGGTAAACCGTATTACGGAACATTTGGTTCGTGCATTTCCCCGTGTTGAAATTGGCGTGCACCTGCATTCCACACCTGTTCACCGCGCACATAAAATTGATGCGGCATTCAAGGCCGGGTGCCGCCGGTTTGACGGGGCATTGATGGGCGTTGGGGGCTGCCCGATGGCTAATGACGACCTGGTGGGCAATATGGATACGGAACAAATGATCGCGTATTTCTCAAAAATGAAATTGTGCAGCCACATCAATACAGATGCCCTGCAGCAAAGCGTTATTATGGCCCAAACAATTTTTGTTTAACATGACGAACTTCAGATTAGCATTAGACATACCAGCCTTCCCTCAAAAGATCAATCACAGGCAGAAGCTGTTCTTATCGGGCTCCTGCTTTACTGAACACATTACCAGGCAGCTCCGCAGTAATAAGTTTGCCACCATTGAAAATCCCAATGGCATTCTTTTCAACCCCGTCAGCATTGCAGCATCTTTGGTATCTTATATAGAACAAAAACGATACAGCGAAGAAGACTTGTTTTATTACAACGAGCTTTGGAACAGTTGGGATCACCACAGCCGCTTTTCACACCCCGATAAGCAAACCGCGTTACAGCAGATCAACAGTTCGCAGCAGGCCGCTCATGCTTTTTTAAAACAAACCAACTGGCTTATACTCACGCTGGGATCGGCATTTGTGTATGAATGGATGGAAAAGCCATCATCATTATACCGGGCAAAGAACAGGGCTAATGATATTGTAGCCAATTGCCATAAAGTGCCTACAGACAGGTTCCGGAAAAGGCTGCTGACTGCTGAAGAAGTATTCACTGTACTGGATAACCTGCGGTACAGGCTGATGCTGTTCAATCCCGCAATTAAAGTGATATATACCATAAGCCCTGTGCGGCATGCCCGGGATGGACTGGTGGAGAACAACAAAAGCAAAGCCATACTGATACAGGCGGTTCATCACATAGTGGAAAAATTTGAAGATCATTTCTATTTTCCTGCTTATGAACTGGTAATTGATGATTTGCGGGATTATCGTTTTTATGCGGAAGATATGGTGCATCCCAATTACCTGGCTACCGCCTATGTATGGGAAAAATTTACCGACGCATGTATTGATCCACATTGTTACGCATTGATGAAAGAAATGGAAAAGATCAATATCGCTGTAAAACACCGACCCTTCAATCCTTCATCTGCCGCACACCGGCAATTTTTAAGCAGCTATTTCAGCAGGGTTCAGGCATTGCAGGACCAATACCCTTATTTGAGCTTCACAGAAGAATTGAAATACTTCAGCGGCAGCTAAATTTCTTTTCTCAATATTTCCAATGGCGGCGTACTCACCACTCCCCGGCTGTTAAACAGTCCGATAGCAACCGTAAGCAGGGATACGGAGAAGAATAATACAAGGACGGGCATGACCGAAGGATTGAACACGGCATCAAAGCTGTACCTGGCCAAGGCCCAGCTGCCCGCGAGCGAAAGCAATATGCCCGTACCGGCAGCCAGTGCACCGAGGAAAAAATATTCCAGTGCGGCGATAATGAACAATTGCTTCCTGCCGGCGCCAAGCGTGCGCAACAATACGGTTTCCTGTATGCGCTGGAACTTACTTACATATACGGAAGCAATGAGCACGATCAATCCTGTAAGGATGCTGAAAGCAGCCATGAACCGGATCACAAAACCGATCTTACCCAGCACATCATCCAGCACTTTCAATATTAAATTCAGGTCAATAACCGATACGTTCGGGAACTCACGTACAACTGCCTGTTGAAAAGCTGCGGAAGTTTCATTAGAAGCCACACGGGTAACCAGCACATGAAACTGCGGCGCTGTTTCCAGCACACCGGCAGGAAAAACAACACGGAAATTGGTTTGTACACGCCTCCAGTCCACATCCCTGAAACTACCCACAACAGTTGGGATAAGCGCTCCCTGTACATTAAATAAGATACTATCTCCAACGGATACCCTAATACGCTGTGCATAACGTTCTTCCAGCGATATATAAATCCGATCGCCGGGCACATATTTTTTTGTTTCGAATTTGCCGGCAGTGATTTTTTCCGTATCCGTCAGCGAATCACGGTAAGTAACACGCAACTCGCCTTCAAATACCCTCGGGCGGATGCCGGATGCGGAATCACGTCTTGCTTCTGCTGCGTTCATCCCGTTTATTTCTTCTATACGCATGGTAACAATAGGCACATCCTGGTATACAGGCAGGTGGTATTCTTTTACAAGCTTTGCTACAGCATCTTTCTGACTGGTTTGAATATCAAACAATACCATATTGGGCTGGTTATTACTGGCCGCCATGGACACACGGCTCATGAGTATATCCTGAATGAAGTAGAGCGTGCCTATAAAAAGCGTACCCAGGCCTACAGTAACGATCAACAGTATGGTTTGATTATTGGGGCGATACAGATTGGCAAAGCCCTGCCGCCATAAATAACTCAATCCCGAAGGGAAAAAACGGCGTACAGCACCACGCAATGCTACAGCCACGGCCGTAAGGAACAAAAAAGCCGCAAGTATGCTCAGGGCAAAAACAAGTGCCTGCAGCCAGCTTTGCATCTGCAGACGGGCAAACACGGCGATAAAAAAAAGAATAACGGCAAACAACAGTACCTGCCACGGGTTACGCCATGCCGGCACCTGCTCAACAGATACCCGCAAAGTATACAGCGGAGAAATGCTGCGAATGGAAAGCAAAGGCAGCAATCCGAACAGGAATGATATAACAACCCCCAACCCTATTCCTTTGGCTATGGATGGCCATGAAACAGAAGTGCTGATATCTACAGGCAATATATCTTTCAATACAAAGGGCAAAGCCTGTTGCGCCGCTGTTCCTAAAATTGCACCGGCCACTGCGCCTATCAGGCCAAGCGCTGTTATTTGTATAAGATAGATCAGGAAAGTTTGTTTTGTACTGGCCCCCAGGCAACGCAATATGGCAATAGCCGGTATTTTTTCACGGATGTAAATATTAATGGAGCTGGCTATGCCTATGCAACCCAATAGCAAGGCTATAAAACCAATAAGTGTAAGGAATTGTGAAACATCTTCGAATTGCCTGCCGGTATCTCTTTTGCGGGATTCGGCCGTTTCATAATCCAGCCCTTTGTTTTCAAGGATGGGATCTACAGCAGCAAGCTGCCTGTCCATTTTTGCCTGGTCATCATATTTGAAATAAAAGCTGTACGTAAACCTGCTCCCTTTTTGCAGCAGGCCTGTTTGTTGCAGGTATTGAAAAGGAATATATACCGGTGGTGCAATAGTGGTGGAAAGCCCGGAGCGGCCGGGTGCCTGCGTGAGCATGCCGGCTATAACGAAGCCGAGCTCGCCAACGCGGACAGAGTCACCCACTTTTGCATCAAACTGCAGCATCAGTGTTTTATCTACCAATGCGTGCTTCCCTTTGCGGAAATCAATTCCTGCCATTTCCGGAACTGTTTCAAAACGGCCGTAATATGGATAATCTCCTTCGAGCGCCAATACCTGCACCAATCTTGTTCCCTTATTTTTTGTAAAATAAACCATAGAGGCAAACCTGCACTCCTGCGAACGCCGGTTGCCCAGGGTATCCAGCATATGTTGTATAGCAGCGTCGGGCGCCTTATTGCTTTCAATAACAAGGTCGGAGCCCAGTAATGCTTTTGCCTGGTTGTTGATATCGCTCCGCACATGATCACCCAATGAAAAAATAGCTACCAAAGCCGCAATACCAAGTACAATGGAAGACATGAACAGCAATAGCCTGGAGCGGTTACGGCGGCTGTCGCGCCATGCCATGGTGAGGAGCCAGGAAATATCCAATCTTTTTTTGGGTAGTTCTGTACGCATGAATGATTTTTAAACTGCCAGTGTTGTGTTGCTGGTGCGTTCGTCTGAAATAATATGTCCGCCTTTTAAACGGATGATGCGCTGAGTACTTTCTGCCAGCTCGGGATTGTGGGTAACAATGATCAGCGTGGTCCCGGCTTCCCTGTTCAGCGCAAAAAGCAACGGTACGATCTTCCCGCTCGTTTCATCATCCAGGTTACCGGTAGGTTCATCGGCAAACAAAATTTTGGGGTTGGTAGAAAAGGCTCTTGCTATGGAAACCCGTTGTTGCTCACCTCCCGATAATTGTGCCGGGTAATGATGCAGGCGATCGGACAATCCTACTTTTTCAAGTAACGTAACGGAGCGGGAGCGAATATTTTTTTCCCCCTGTAATTCCAAAGGTACCATCACGTTCTCAAGGGCCGTGAGCGTGGGCATCAGTTGAAAATTCTGAAAGATGAACCCTATATAACGATTACGGATAAATGCTCTTTCATCTTCGTTTTTGTCATCAAGCCTTAATTTATTCAGCTCAATTGTACCCGTACTCGCCCTGTCGAGCCCGGCACATAAACCAAGCAACGTGGTTTTACCGCTGCCCGAAGGCCCCACAATGGCTACAATAGAGCCCGCTTCCACCGTAAAATTGATATTATGAAGCACAGTAAGCCTTTTGGTGCCGCTTTGATAGGTTTTGCTTACATCCTGTAAACTGAGTATGGTATCCATTTGTGATTTTATTTTGAAGAAGCAGCATTCAAATTACTATGTTTGAGTAAGCGCTCTTTAAATTAATGTATTTTTAAAATATACTTAACAGCTTTATAAGATAAATTAGTGATGTTATGCTAAAAATAAGAACTTACGGTATATTACTGCTGATGTTATGTGTTGCCTGCAGCAATCCCGATTCAACACCGGAGGACACTGCAAATGACAGCACGCAAAAAGAAACGCCGCCGCCTTCATCTTCAACAAAAAATATTGTTTTTTTCGGGAATAGTCTTACTGCCGGCTACGGACTTGATCTTGCTGAGGCTTACCCGGCATTGATACAGGCTAAAATTGATTCGCTCAAGCTTCCGTATAAAGCTGTTAATGCAGGTTTAAGCGGTGAAACCACAGCCGGTGGCAACAGCAGGATTGACTGGATATTGAAACAACCTGTACATGTTTTTGTACTTGAACTGGGAGGCAACGACGGACTGCGCGGGATACCGCTTGAAGAAACAGAGAAAAACCTGCAGAAAATAATAAACAAGGTAAAAGAAAAATATCCCGATGTAAAGTTAATGCTCGCAGGCATGCGCGTTCCGCCCAATATGGGAAAACAGTACAGTGAAAATTTCCACAAGATTTTTGAAAACCTGGCAAACAGCAACAAAATTGCTTTCCTGCCCTTTTTACTCGAAGGTGTTGGCGGCGAACCGGAACTGAACCAGTCCGATGGCATACACCCCACAGCAGAAGGGCAAAAGATAGTAGCCGAAAATGTTTGGGCGGTGCTGAAAGATCTGTTATAAGCTGAATGAGCAAAGTGAGAAGCCCAATAATCTACAATAAAATACAAATTTGAAGTCCGAAGCCGGAAGCCACAGGTTAGGACCGAAATGTGAGCGGTTGGCTGTGGGCAATCAGGGCTGAGCTACGGGCAATGCAGGATGCGATTCACTTTCACCTTTGACCTCTCCCCTCTCACCTCTGCATTTGCAGCGATCTCAACCTCAACCCGCGCTTCGCGTATATAGCACTTAATCATTTACCTTTGTATTATTAAAGCAATAATAACGTACAGTTCATGGCAACATTTTCTGAGCTTATTAATGGTGACAAACCGGTGCTGGTTGATTTTTATGCCACGTGGTGCGGCCCCTGCAAGATGATGACGCCGATCCTTGAAACATTAAAAAAAAGCATCGGCGATGCCGCTACCATCATAAAGATAGATGTAGATAAAAACACACAAACTGCTGCAGCTTACCAGGTGCAGGGTGTTCCCACACTCATTTTATTTAAGCAGGGAAAGGTACTATGGCGCCAGTCGGGCGTTGTGCAGTCGAACCAGCTTCAACAAATCATAAATCAATATAGCGGCAATGAATAAGTTATTTATCCTGTATATCTTTTGTTTTGCAGTTTTTTCGTCAAACCTCACGGCACAGGAAGCCGGCATACGACTCCTGCCTGCAAAGGCATTTGCGCAAACCCTGGACTCCACATTACAAAAGCAAATTATTGATGTTCGCACACCGGAAGAATTTCAATCCGGTCATATTGCAACGGCCAAAAACATAAATATCTATGATACAGATTTTAAAGATCAGCTTAAAAAACTGAATAAAGAAGAGCCTGTATTCGTTTACTGCAAGGTTGGCGGCAGAAGTGCAAAAGCTGCAAAAACATTACAGGATATGGGCTTTGTTAACGTATACGATCTGCAGGGTGGCATGATGGCATGGGAAAACAATAAGCTTCCTGTAACAACAGTTGAAGAAAGCGTTAAAAGCGAAGCAAACAGTTTCACAATGTCTGATTTTGATAAATTGCTCACTGATAATAAAATATTACTGGTTGATTTTTATGCTCCCTGGTGCATCCCCTGCCGGCAAATGGAACCCTCACTGAAAAAGCTTTCAAAAAAATACAAGAACAAAGTAACTTTTTCACGTATTAACCTGGATAAAGCCAAGCCATTGGCCCGCAAGCTGAATATTGAAAGCATTCCTGCGATAGCGGTATACAAAAACGGGAAGGAGCTTAAACGCGTTACAGGATTTCAGTCAACCTCACAGCTAAGGGAATTGATAAAATATTTATTGAAGAGCTAAACCATTTGCAATTGGCCAAGAATTCTGCTGATGGATAGCGAACCAAAGAGCAAGCCCTGTTTTTTACCAGCTGCCGCCTGCGCCGCCGCCGCCAAAACTACCGCCGCCGAATCCACCAAATCCTCCTGAACCGCCGCCGCTCCAGCCTCCGCCGCCCCTGCTTCCACCACCGCCACCGGGGAACCAAAATACAGGCGGTATACCCGTTTCGCGGTAACCGCGCCGGCTCATAAATGACCCGCCTCCGCCACCCCCGCCACCAATACGGGAAATGATAACCACAATAATGAATATGATGAATATGATAAGTGGCAGTGGTACTCCTTTTTTCTTTCCCCTGCCTGCATATCCTTCAGGTGGCTGGTATTCACCAACAGCAGCTTTCATAATAGCCGTAGTACCTTCATCAATACCACGGTAGTAATCATTGCCCCTGAAATTAGGGAGGATCTCATTTTCAACGATCTGCTTACAGGTTATATCGGGCAAAGCGCCTTCCAGTCCGTAACCGGGTGCAATAAAAACCTTCCTGTCGTCTTTGGCAATTAAAAAAACCACCCCGTTATTGAATTCCTTATTGCCCACGCCCCATTTGCGCCCCAGTGCCGTAGCATATTCATACGGCTCGTAGTCGCCAACGGTTTTTACGATAACTACTGCGATCTGGTTGGAGGTAGTATCATCATAATTCTTTAATTTATGCTCAAGATTTTCCTGCTGAAGTTGGGTAAGCGTGCCGGTAAAATCATTAACCAGCTGCGGTGGATTTGGCGCAGCAGGGATGATTTTATCGATCTGTGCAGAAACACCAGGGGAGAGAAAGAGCAATATGACGAATAAATACTTCTTCATTAATTATAAAATTCCTTATCTGGAGAAAATATCCCAACCATACGAAAAAAGTACTAAATAAATCCGAGATTTAAAATCAATACAGTAAAGCCGAAAAGAAGTATAATGAACTTTAACACACTGACCGGGCCAATGTCAAATTTCAAATACCAAATTTCAAATTGCTCTGCTCATTTTCCAAACACGATCTCATCAGGCAATTCATTTCTGTCGGTATCGGAATCATAGGGGAAATGCTCGTGCAACGCCTCTCCGATTTCCTTTAAAATAGTTATAATGCCATCCGCATAATGTGCGGCGTTAAATGCACTGAGAATATGTTGTACTGCCTTATTCCAGAACGCTGCTCCTACTTTTTGATGAATGCCTTCATCTCCAAATATGGCCAGCTGGTGATCTTTAATGGCTAAGTACAATATCACTCCGTTGCGCTGTTCTGTTTTTTCCATTTTTAAGCCATAAAAAAGTTCAATGGCCCTGTCAACAGGATCTACAAACCGGCAACGGCTTTCTATGTATACCCGGATCTCCCCACTGGTACGCCTTTCGGCTTCCTGTATAGCAGACACGATACGCTGATTCTCTTCCGGAGAAAAAAAATGCCTGATCCTGGATGAAAAAAATCTCATGAATTCGGATAAAGTTTAAAAATTTACCTCCGGTGCGGTCTGGGCGCCGGGCTCAGCAGCAAAAAATCCTTTCTCTTTAAATCCGAACAAACCGGAGTACAATGCATTGGGAAATGTTTTTACCACGGTATTATAATCCTGCACTGCTGCATTAAAATCATTGCGCGACACTTTGATCCGGTTTTCAGTTCCTTCCAATTGCGACTGCAGGTTAAGAAAGTTCTGATTGGCTTTTAGTTCGGGATATCGTTCTACCGTTACCAGCAAACGGCTCAATGCGCCGCTTAATTGGCCCTGTGCCTGCTGAAACTGGGCCATTTTTTCGGGGCTCAGGTCATCTGCATTAATATTTACTTTAGTAGCATTGGCCCGCGCCTGGATAACCTGGGTAAGCGTTTCCTGCTCAAAGTTAGCTGCCCCCTTTACCGTGTTTACAAGATTGGGTATAAGATCAGACCGGCGCTGGTATTCGCTCTGCACATTGCCCCACTTGC
>NZ_DAOMOZ010000189.1:0-9413 GCF_035444585.1 Agriterribacter sp. | reverse complement strand
ATGGATACGATGATAGGAAGCAGGTGAAAACGGTGATTGACCTGTGGGGCCCAACAGACCTTACAGACAAGACGGTAAGGCCCGATGGCAGCGATGCAGATAAAACGGTGATCAACTTTCTGGGAGAGAAGGACGTACATGCACAGATCACAAAAGACGCCAGTCCCGCTTATCATCTTACAAAGGGAACCGCTGTGCCTACCATTTTATTTCATGGCGGTGAAGATCCGCTGGTAGATGTAAGCCAGGCCAAAAACCTGTATAAAAAGCTGCTGGAACTGGATATACCTGCACAGCTTGAGATCTATCCGGGTGAAAAGCATGGCGTGGGACCGGCAGCGGCGATTGATGTATTTGACAAAATCTTTTTATGGCTTGAAAAATATTATCCTTCAAAATAAAAACAACGGTTATGAATAAAATGACAATGCTGCTGGCCGGATGGGTTGTTCTTTATGGCTGTACCGGCACGGTACCCGGAAGCAATGAAGGTAAAATTGAAAATGTGATCGTTATTACCACCGATGGTTTGCGCTGGCAGGAGATATATAAGGGTATGGACAGCCTCATTGCCGCCAATGGCCGGTTTAACCAGGGCCGGGGAGACAGCGCAGAAATATTTGAAAATTACTGGGCTGAAAATGAAACGGAAAGAAGGAAAAAGCTATTGCCTTTTTTCTGGGACAGCATTGCACAGAAAGGGCAGCTCTACGGCAACCGTACGTACGATAATAAGGTAGATGTTGCCAATCCATACTGGTTCTCTTACCCCGGGTATAATGAAATATTTACCGGTTATCCGGATACGGCGGTCAATTCCAATGAGTACATGCCTAACCCGCATACCACCGTACTGGAATACATCAACCGGCAGGAAGGGTTTAAAGGAAAGGTAGCCGCTTTTGGGGCCTGGGGCGCTTTTGACCGCATACTCAATAAGGAACGATGCGGGTTCCCGGTGGTATCGGCATTCAGCCCTACCGGTGGCGAACACCCAACGCCAAAAGAAGCGCTGATCAATGCCATGCTCGAAAACTCGTATAAGCCCTTTGGCCATGGCGAATGTTTGGACGTGTTTACCCATTACGCCGCTATTGAATATCTGAAAGAAAAAAAACCACGCGTACTTTTTATCGGTTATGGCGAAACCGACGAATGGGCGCACGCCGGGCGGTATAAGGATTACTTAGATGCGGCAAAACAGGTTGACACATGGATCAGGGAAATATGGGGGTATGTTCAAAGCACACCTGAATATAAAAACAAAACGGCTATTTTTATTACTACAGATCATGGCCGGGGTGATGTTGTTAAAGAACAGTGGACCGGCCATGGAAGCGGCGGCGTTGCCGATTCGCATGAAATGTGGATGGCGGTTATAGGACCCGGTATTTCTGCCAAAGGAGAGGTGAAAACCGCCATGCAGTTATACCAGAAGCAGTCTGCACAAACCATTGCTTCACTGCTGGGATTGCGTTACCAGGCCAACCACCCCATAGCGGAGGAAGTAAAAGAAATTAAGAACTGATCATAATATCCTGTTCATGACTAAAATGGATCAACCCAAAAAAAGATTGCATCTGCGTACGGCTCTTGTTGTGCTGTTGACCATTGTTTGCAGTGGGTTACAGGCTCAAACAACAACCATTAATCCCTTTCCGCCCACGCCAAATCCCGACAGGATCGTATTGAATGTAACCCAGGATCCCTCAACGTCAATAGCCGTAAACTGGCGTACATGCGATACCGTTAGAGAAGGCTTCCTGGAGATCATGCCCGTTACGGCCGATCCGCGTATTGCCGGCAAAGCCACGCGCAAGCAGGCAAAAAACGAACTGTTTAAGCTGGGGGATATTGCAGCTACGTATCATTCTGTTGTTGTACCCGGCCTCAGGTCTAAAACCCTGTACATGTACAGGGTAGGGCAGGGCGCTTACTGGAGTGAGTGGTTCCATACCCGCACAGCGGGAAAGCCGGGAGACAAATTGTCGTTTATATACCTGGGGGATGCGCAGACAGGCCTCAAAACATTGTGGCCAAGAGTGATAAGAGCCGCTTATGCCAAAATGCCCGATGCCGGTTTGATACTGTATGCCGGTGATATTGTAAACCGTGGCAACAATGATAATGAATGGGGTGAATTATTTTATGGCGGGAGTTTTATACACAGTACCATACCGGGCATGCATTCACCCGGCAACCATGAATATGCCCGTACGGGAGATACGCTCTCGGCTTTCTGGCGTCCTCAGTTTACGCTTCCCGAAAATGGCCCGGAAGGGTTAAAAGAAACATGCTATTTTACCGATGTACAGGGCATGCGGTTCATTTCGATCAATTCGTACCGCGTAGAAGAATCTGATGAAGATCTGCAAAAGCAAAAGGCCTGGGTGGATTCGCTGCTGCGCCATAACCCCAATCAATGGACAGCCGTTGTTTTTCATCATCCTTTTTATTCCATCCGGCCCACCCGCGATAATGTGCGGATGCGCAACACTTTTAAGCCTTTGTTCGACAGGTATAAGGTAGATATCGTGCTGCAGGGCCACGACCACGCCTATGGAAGAGGTATGCAAAAGATAGAAGGCGCCACCAAAGATGAGCGATCCGGCACTGTATATATATTGTCGGTAAGCGGTCCTAAAATGTCTTCTGTATATGAAGGCAACTGGATGGATGTATCGGCTTCGTATACACAATTATTCCAGTTGATAACCGTAGAAGGCAATACGCTGCGCTACAAATCATATACTGCTGCCGGAGAACTGCATGACGCGTTTGATCTTATAAAGCAAAAAGGGAAACCCAATAAGCTGGTAGAACACAAGCCAGACAAGAAACAATAAGGGCATCCCGTATTTATACACGCTTAAACCTGTATGATGGGTATAAAAAGAAATTATACTTTTTTCCTGAAGCTGCTCATTTGTTTGATGTTGCCGGTTGCCGTGCATGCACAATCGCAGCAGCCTGAGAATCCCTATCCCCCGGCGAATTACCCCGACAGGATCGTGCTGAATGTAACGCAGGACCCGTCAACATCGCTGGCTGTTAACTGGCGCACGCAAAAAGGGATTGCTGCCGGTTCGGCAGAGATCATGCGTGCTGCTTCCGATCCGGCTGAAACGACAAAGGCTACTGCCGTAAAAGCCAAAACAGAAACGGTTGTCCACGATCAGGTAGTGGCTAACTATCATTCGGCCGTGTTCACCGGTTTGGAGGTCAATACACTTTATATGTATCGCGTAGGGCAGGGCCAATACTGGAGTGAGTGGTTTCATGTTAGAACAGCAGGCAAACCCGGCGATAAGCTTTCCTTTATTTATATGGGAGATGTGCAGCAGGGAATGCGAACGTTTTGGCCAAGGGTGATCCGTGAAGCATATACAAAGATGCCGGATGCCAGGCTGATCATGTATGCCGGCGATATTGTGAACAGGGGCCGCAACGACCACGAATGGGGCGAATTGTTTTACGGGGGCGGCTTTATCCATAGCACCATACCCGGCATGATGTCGCCCGGCAACCATGAACATGCTGATAATGCAGCGGGTGTAAACGAAATTACCGGCTTATGGCGACCGCAGTTCACATTGCCCGAAAACGGTCCCGAAGGACTGGAAGAAACCTGTTACTATTCCGACATACAGGGCGTACGCTTTATATCCCTCAATTCGCAGGCAATATGGTTTGGCGGAGAAGGCATGCAAAAGCAAATAGACTGGCTGGAAAGTATTTTAACCAATAATCCTAACCGCTGGACCTGTGTGGTATTCCATCACCCGGTATATTCGGTGAAAGCCAACCGCGATAATGAAAATCTCCGGGAAAAATTTCAACCGGTATTTAATAAATACAAAATTGACCTGGTGTTGCAGGGACATGATCATGCATATGGGAGAGGCATGCAGAAGATCCCAATGCCCGGAACAAAAGATGCTTCTCCCACCATGTATGTGGTGTCAATGAGCGGGTCAAAGATGTATGCCAACGATAAGCCTGCATGGGCCGATAAAAGTGTCGGCCACCTTCAGTTGTACCAGTTGATAACCATAGACGGCAAAACGCTTTCTTACCGTTCGTATACCGCAACAGGAGAGCTGTTTGATGCATTTGACCTGATAAAAAGAAAAGGCAAAACCAATAAGCTTATCAATTTGAAATGATTTGAAATGATCTTTATGACTGGTAACTGGTATCGGAAAGGAATTGACCTGAAAAGCAGCACTTTTTAGCTAAATCGTGTAATTTGTCTGCTTAAAGCTGTATTTGTAAAAATAAAATATAAACAATGATGAAGTTTAAGTATTGTCTCTCCGGTTTGATAATGATGTCATTCGTATTTATGGCGCATGCACAAACCAGCAAAGCTACTTCTTCCGCGCCCCCGCGGCCCAAAATAGTAGTAGGTATGATGGTAGACCAGATGCGCTGGGATTATTTATACCGTTTTCAGGACCGGTATACGGAAGGCGGGTTTAAAAGGCTGATAAGAGAAGGCTTTTCCTGTGAGAACACATTGATTGATTATTCTCCCACCATTACCGCCTGCGGGCATACCTGCGTATATACAGGTTCTGTTCCTGCCATACATGGAATTGTGGGCAATGGCTGGTACGAACGTGCACTCGGAAAAGAGGTAGGTTGCGTAGATGATCAATCGGTTAACCTTGTGGGATCGGCAGAAGGCGGAACAGGAGAGTCGCCCCGGAATAACCTGTCAACTACCATTACCGACCAGTTGCGCATAGCAACCAACTTCCAGAGTAAAACAGTAGGGGTGGCTATTAAAGACCGGGCTTCTATCTTACCCGCAGGACATGCTGCCACGGCAGCTTTCTGGTACAATGGTACAGACGGCAACTTTGTTACAAGCACTTACTATATGGATGAGCTACCGGAATGGGCTAAGCGATTCAATGATAAAAAAGTAGTGGATACTTATTACAAAAACGACTGGAATACACTTTACCCGATCAATACTTATACCCTGAGCACGGCAGATGATAAGTCGTATGAAGGTACCGCCAACGGAGAAGCAAAACCTGTTTTTCCACGCAACCTGAAACAATTCATCGGAAAAAACTATGGCGCGGTACGCACCACACCTTATGGCAATACATTAACATTTGACTTTGCCAAAGCAGCAATTGAAGGATATAACCTGGGCGGCGGAAAGTTCACCGATTTTTTAGCGGTAAGCTTTTCAAGTCCCGACGCAATCGGACATACTTACGGACCCAATTCCATAGAAATTGAAGACAATTACCTTCGTTTGGACAAAGAGCTCTCCGATTTCTTTACCTACCTTGATAAAAGATTCGGCAAAGGCAACTACCTCTATTTTATTACCGCCGATCATGGCGTTTCCGAATCGCCCGGCTTTTATCTCGAAAACAAAATGCCTTCGGGTGCCATCCAGGATAAAGATTATTCAAAAGCGCTCCGGGACGGACTGAAAGAAAAATACGGGGTTGATAAACCTATCCTTTCATTTGCGAATTACCAGTTGTATATGAACTGGGAAGCATTCGACAAAAAAGGGGTTGACCGCGGTGACGTAGGGCGTACAATAAAGGAGATATTGCTGAAAGCCCCGGGGATAGCCAATGTGCTGGAAACTGAAGCATTGGGAACAGCCCCCGTTCCGGAGCATGTCAAAACCATGTTCATTAATGGGTACAATGTAAAACGCAGCGGCGATTTTGCAGTAATTCCCCAACCTACATGGAAAGGTGGCAGCCTTAAAGGTGCCACGCATGGAACATGGTATCCTTACGATGCCCATATCCCGCTGGTGTGGATGGGCTGGAAGATAAAACCGGGTCATACCAACCGGGTAACCGGTATGGCGGATATAGCGCCTACTTTAGCCGCATTGCTGCGCATACAAATGCCCAGCGGTGCTATCGGAAAACCCATTACCGAAATAACAGGAGGCAGATAATTCACTACTGAACAGATAATTTTTTTTAAGCCCGAAATTCAAAATTCGAAATTCGAAATTTGAACTTCGGGCTTTTATATTTGGAACCCTGCTGTTTTCTGAAAAATAATACTATAAATCCGGACAAAAGTAACATTTCCTGAAATGCAGGACTGCTAATTTTGACATGCTACAGGAGTCTGTATAAAAAATTTAAAAATAAAAAGTATGGGAAAGACAGGCATTCATCATCCCGACAGGGATACTTCTTTTGTTACCGGCGCTTATTCGGATGCGGTATTAACGGACGGTTTTTTATTTGTGAGCGGACAGGCATCGGTTGATTTCAAAACTTCAAAGTTCATACTGGGAACAATTGAAGAGGAAACAAAGCGTACCCTTGATAATATTAAAGCCATTGTTGAAGCTGCAGGGGCCACGATGGAGGATATAGTAAAATGCACAGTACACTTAAGCGATATCCGCGAATTTGACCGCTACAACAAGGTTTATGCTGCTTATTTCCCGGGCATTAAGCCGGCCAGAACCACGGTACAGTCTGTTTTGGCTGAAGGTATAAAAGTAGAAATTGATTGCATTGCCAGATTATCCACTCAAGCTTAAGCTAATGACAGGTATCAAAGACACCAGTATAGGGATTGTAGGCGTAGGTTTAATGGGCAGCAGCATAGTGGCTTCTCTTCTGGCGGCCGGGCATAGGATTAAAGCCGTTGCCCCGCTTGCAGGTGAGCTGGATCTGGCGGCTGTGCGCATTAAAGAGCAGCTCCTGCTTTGTGAAAAAGGAGCGCTCCTGGCAAAGCCGGCACATTTCTATTTATCTTCCTTAACGATCTCAGAAGATTATAATGTATTACATGATTGCAGCCTGGTAGTGGAATGTATCATTGAGGACGTAGAAGCTAAAGAAGCGGTTTTCAAAAAAATTGTAGCTGCTGTTGGTAAAGACGCTGTTTTGGCGAGCAACACATCTGCCATACCGATCAGCATCCTGCAGGCATTTGTTCCCGGTCCTGAACGGTTTCTCGGCATTCACTGGGCAGAGCCCGCCTTTGCCACGCGGTTCCTGGAGATCATCTGTGGTGAAAAAACGTCAGACCAAACCGCCAATTGGGTATTTGAGCTGGCGCACCTGTGGAGAAAAGAACCTACATTGCTGCGGAAAGATATCAGGGGGTTTATCACCAACCGCCTGATGTATTCGGTATACAGGGAAGCTTTAACGCTGGTAGAGAACGGTTATGCCACGATTGAAGACGCCGACAAAGCTTTCCGGTACGATGCCGGCTCCTGGATAACGCTGATGGGTATCTTCAGACGGATGGATTTTACCGGCCTGCAGGATTTTCCGGTAATATTCAACACTTTATTTCCGGGCCTGAGCAATACCGGCGAAGTGCCTGCTGTTGTGCGGAAACTGATGGACCAGGATGCGAGGGGTACGCTGAACTGTAAAGGCTTTTACCGTTACACCGAAGAAGAAGCCGGAAACTGGAATAAGGCTTTTGAAGCATTTAACCAGGATATTTACCGGCTGGCGGCCCTATACCCGGCCGAAGTAATTAGTCCCGTATTGAAGTAGTGCTTATTTTTAGGCATTAGCGCGGTCGGCACCCGACGCAAGGAGGGTCAGACCGCATGTAAAAAATACCTGGAGATTTTAAACGAATGGAAAAAAATAAATACGCACAATCTGCAAGCCTGCTGGAAAGGGCAAAGAAAGTAATGGCCGGCGGTGTTTCTTCCGAGTTCAGGAAATACAATCACCCCCATGCCATCTTTTATACGCATGGCGAAGGAAGCCGGGTGTATGATGTTGATGGCAATGCTTACCTTGATTTTACGCTGAGCCAGGGCCCGCTGATCCTGGGGCATTCCCATCCGCATGTGCTGCAATCCGTGAATGAATATTCGCAACGGGGGCAATTGTTCGCAGGGCAGCATATCAAAGAAATAGAGCTGGCGGAAACCATCAACCGGTTAATTCCTTCGGCGGAGCTGATGCGCTTTTGCCTGGACGGTTCGGAAGCCGTTCAAACGGCTTTAAGGGTAGCAAGAGCCAAAACGGGAAGGAAAAAATTTCTACGCTTTGAAGGGCATTATCATGGCTGGCTCGACAATATGTGCTGGGGCATCTCAGCGCCTTCTGAACCTGCTTTGGGCAGTAGGGAACACCCGCAGGCATTTCCATGGACAGAAGGCTTGCCGGATCGTGTGAGAGATGAATTTATTATAGCGCCATGGAATGATTTGCATACGCTTAAAAAGGTCATAGCCGAACATCACGGGGAAATAGCCGCAGTTATTACGGAACCCGTGATGTGTAATAACGGGTGTGTTCTTCCGTCCGATGGCTTTTTGCCGGGCCTTCGTGCATTATGTGATCAATACAATATGGCGTTGATCTTTGACGAAGTGATCACAGGCTTTAGGCTGGGGCTTGGAGGCGCACAGCAGTATTTTAATATCAGCCCCGATCTTTCCATCTTCGCTAAAGCTATCGGTAGCGGCTACCCTATAAGCGTGGTGGCGGGAAAGAAAGCATGGATGCATTTGATTGAAGAGGGAAAAGTAATACATGCAGGGACGATGAATGCAGGTAATCCTACTGTTGCCGCGGCGCTGGCTACCATTGAAGTGCTGGAGAAAGAAAATCCTTATCCCAGGATGTTTCAATATGGAAAAAAGCTGATGGAAGGATTGCGGAAGGCGGCTGTTCAATATGGTCATAGCCTGGTTGTTCAGGGCCCCGGCCCCATGTTTCATATTGCTTTTACAAATAAAACTGAAATAAAGGATTACCGGGATACGCTGGACTTAGATCGGGATAAGCTGGGGAAATTCATTGCGGGTATGCACGACAGGGGCATAAGAATTATTGGAAGAGGCTTATGGTATATCAGCGCGGCACATACCGCAGAAGATATAGACCACGCTGTTGATACTGCTGCAGAAGTGTTCAGCAATATATAAACCGGCATGAGTTGTATTACTTATGTTCAAATTGAAAAGCATGGCATTAAATGGCGTTAAGAATGAAACGGTATTGATAACGGGAGAAGGACGGCTTGTGTATAGTGTTGCTGCTTGTTTGTTGCTGGCCGGGTGTCCGGTGGTATTGTGTACGGGAAATAAACACGAGTCCGAAAAGAATATGGCTGCTCACTATACCGGTCTGCTCCGGTATACCGGTAAGTCATTTAACAGGAAGCAGCTGGAAGTTACAGATGCATTGGATAAGAAGCTGCACTATAAACTGGTTATTGCTGTTACAGGTGAAGATGCGGCTGAAAAAAAATTGCTGATAAGGCAACTGGAAAGAAAGCTGCCGGCAGGTTCGGTTGTTGCTGTTAATACGGAAAGCATCCCATTGTGCGTTTTGCAGGAAGGGGCAATGCACCCGGAGCGTATCATAGGACTTAACTGGACAGAACCCGCGCACACCACTTATTTTATAGAGATCATTGCC
>NZ_DAOMOZ010000188.1:0-9417 GCF_035444585.1 Agriterribacter sp. | reverse complement strand
GCTTCCTGCAAAGGAATATACCAGCACCTGTGGGTTTTGCTCCATGCAGCGCAGGACAGTGCTTTTAAAATTTTATTGAGGGTGATGTCAAATGCAAAATGCAGCGCTATACACGCCTGGCCGCGGTGGTTGAGTGGTGTTAGCCTGATGTTTTCCATGAGTTGCCGTTAATGCATACGCTTCCTCAGCCACAGGGTTAGGGTGAGAAAGGGTTACCTATGCATGCAACAAATTAATAAATAACCCCGATGAACACAAATTATTTTGCAGGTGCCGGTTTATTGAATGAGTTTTTTACCGCAATAGCGGTTTACAAGTATTGGCGTGGAGCAACGTTGCATAACTGCACGATAATTAAACTTTATTCACGTTATTCCGGAGATATTGCCGGGCCCGTATTACCGTTTTGGATGGCTTCAATATTTGCAATGTCGGCGCTGTTACCAGTTAAGAGGAAACCTTACTGCACTGCATCGTAAATTTCCCGCGGTGTAGAAGAAGAATGGGTGTATTCCAAATTCATCCTGCACTCAGGTGCAACAAAGCAGATACACCATTTTAATTTATTGAAAATGAATTGGTTAATGACGGTGCATATATAATTTTCGATTCAAAAAAGGAATATAATAACAAACTGCAAGTCTTATGTTCCTGATAGTGAGTGTTGCTTCAGCCCCACAACAGACACCATGCTGAGCAATTTATGGGACTTTCGGCATGGCGAAGGAGTTCAGATGTTATTGTCAATATGAATGTTATAGTGCAGACGCTCCCTGGGTCGGCATCAATGTGCAATCCATGAAACAATATGATATGTTTTGGGTAGCGTTCATTGATATAAATAGAATTGTTCATTCACTTTAATATCATTGTTTATTTTCTTTGTGCACAGCTACTTTTTCGGTCAGCATTTACTTTCGTCCAGCCTGTCTTTATAGTATTACAGTCGCGGTAAAGAAGAACATGCAGGATAATGCGCGGGAAAAAGAGTGTATAAAATGATATAAGCCTATTTACCCGAAAAATAAAACCATAGCAAAAAGGCTGCAAGCAGTATCAAAAAGAGGAAGGTCCACACGCCACCATGATCGTTGTTCCTTTTCCATACCAGCGCCGGTGATCCTTCGTTGTTAAATGTTCTTTTCATCAGCCCTAAAAAATCATAAAATGCATCGTGCACATTGTCTTTGGTGGCAGCTCCGTTTTCCGGTTTTGTTGCTTCTATATTGATGATAGTACGTTTCCCCGATTCAGGAATGAGGTTCACGGAAATGATAACAATGCAAAATGATTTTATCCAGCCGAAAAGAAATGAATTTGATGATATGTTCTTATAATATGATTCCGGATAGTCTTTTCCTTTATCCAGCAACTCACCGATCGTGTCTTTCACCGTTTCAATTTCATGGTCTACTTTCAGCACCGTTTTAATAGCAGATGTATGTGTTTTTTCTTTCATCTTACTATACTCCATTTCCTGTAATATCGCAATCTTCCTGCCATAATTATACCGCAACGGCTTTGTTTAAAGATGTTAACAATTAGATCATAAATGTTAATTTCCTGATTGGGTGGCCGGCACAATAACCCGATTGATCATGCCTCATCGGCCGGGTAGCAGATCCCCGCCTTTCTTCTTATTTCGTCCAGGGTTTCCATCAGCATCAGGGTGTCGGCATGCGTCATTACAGGGCTTTCGGTCAGCCCTCTCCGCAAGCATTCGCCCACGTGCCCCGCCTCGTAATGATAGCCCCATCCCCCGGTGTGCTGCACGGGAACAATGGTTTTGGTATCTGCTCTGCCGGGATAAAATTCAACAGTCGTTTCCGGCGTATAAAAACGATGGGTAAGTCTTAGCCGGCCCTTGTTGCCGCTGATACCGGCTTCTGTGGCCAGATGGGTTGAATAAGACGAAAAAAGCTGGGCCATAGCGCCATTGTTGTACCGGAACAGAACAGCGCATTGTTCGTCAACACCCGTGGCTGCAGGTGTCATACGGGCTTCAATATGATCGGGTTTGCCTAATGCGGACAATGCATAAAAAACATTATATATACCAATATCGAGCAGGGTACCACCGCCCAGCGCCGGATTATACAGCCGGTCGGCAACAGGCGCCTGCGGAATAAATCCAAAATTGATCAGCACATTTTTTATTTCTCCCAGTTTCCCGTTCCCGATCATTTCCATCATTGTTTGCCAGGAAGGAATGAACTTCGACCATAAAGCTTCCATTAAAAACACTTTTTGCCTCTGAGCGGCCGATATCATTTCTTTTGCCTGGCGTGCATGTAAAGCAAACGCTTTTTCACACAGCACTGCTTTGCCATGCTGCACGCACAACATCGTATGTTCATAATGCAGTCCGTGTGGCGTGGCTATATATACCACATCTACCCCCGGATCCTGTACCAAAGATTCATAATTGTCGTACTGCCGTGCTGCAGGATACAAAGCGGCAAATGTTGCGGCGTTGGCTTTGCCACGGGAGGCAACGGCAAAAAGTTCGGCATCTTCAACAAGCTTCAGGTCGGATGCAAATTTTTGTGCTATACGTCCGGCGCCCAGTATGCCCCATCTGATCTGTTTATCCATATTTGTGAATGTTTTTGTATAAGCAGTTGATGCATAACGATACAAGATTGATTGAATCGTTTTATTTCAGAAAGTCAGCACATCTGAAAGCACGTCCCCGGCATTTTTCAATGCCCGTTTTCAATTTTAGTCCTGGTAAAGATAGGTGCCTTTTGTTCAATAGCGGCACAGGCGATGAACGGATTGCGACGCAACGATGCCTGACCAGGGAACCGGAAGCCGGTACCAGAAACCCCGGATAGAAATATTGCGTTCAAAGCGTAGCAACAGTTCTGTAAATCCCTTAACTTCACGGCAAACACGATTTAAAATTTATGCTGTTAGCGGAAGCGCAGGAAATCCCCGCCTCCGGCAATACCCTAACCCCTGCATGCAAGCTTTGAGGAACTCTGTATTTATCATATCAGCACTATTGAGTTCGGCACTTTTCACTGAATGTGCCTCACCAACGCCAACAGACGACGGTATTGAGGAAATATCCGTTTATCTCGCAAATAATATTGACACCAATTCATTGGATCTTTTAAGAGATTTCAGCTACGGCGCAAACGGCGACGACAATTTTTGGCTCAGGGTTTCGGGCGACACAAATTTGTATGTTTGTAATTTCAGATTCAAAGGCGATACAGCAAAGCTTTCAATCTGGAGACCGGATAAATTCACCCGTGACTTTTCAACGGCCTTCAATTTCGACACTGCCATTTATTCTCAGTTTACATTTTCAAAGCTCCGGGGTAAAATTGTAAAAATTGAACAGGATAGCAGCAATGGAAACAGTTTGATAAAAGACATATCAGCAACCACCGAACAATTCTTTCCGGATAAGAACCCGTTCACCACCTTTTCGGAACTGACTTCCATCCCAAACAGGTATAGCTTTGTGGGAAGCTCATACAGCAGCGGCATGGGCGATTTTTTTATTTTCTGGCTTTCGCCCAAATTTAAATTGCTATATATTCCGGACACCTTGAAAATAGACCTGAAGTTTAAAAAATACTGGCTGGACGAGTTCAATAAGGGTAAAAAAATAAAACAACACTGGAGTTTGATAAACGTTTCCGCAAAATAACCCTGCATCAGCGCGCCGAAGGCAGAAAGCCATGAATTGTGAGCAGGCGCTCATTGTAAAGTTGTTGCCACCCAGAATATTTTAGAAATGAGGTGAAATCTTTTAATTTTAATTTTGGCATTGCAATCCACCAAAATGGTTCCTGAAATACAAGCATACAACGAAAGACAAACAATGGACGACAAGGCCATTTGCAACCTGCTGGCAGCTACAATTGATGGCGGGTTAAGTGAAGCGGAAAGCAAGATCTGGCACGCACACCCTGTTTGGTTTTTGGATGGCAACCCTATTGTTGGCTACAGTAAACAGAAAGCAGGCTGGCGCCTGATGTTTTGGAGCGGAGCGGACTTTGAAGAAGAAAAATTAAATGTGAGAGGCAAAAAATTTAAAGACGCTTCCATTTTCTATACCACAGCCGGGGACATCAATACGAAAGATATTGAACGCTGGCTGAAAAAATCAAGAGCAATCCAGTGGGATTACAAAAACATAGTTAAGAGAAAAGGACAGCTTGTGAAGCTGCAATGATCTTAAGACAATAAAAAAACCAGGTTATGAATAATTCCAACACACATGATCAGCGCATTGCAAAAATGATCTTCGCCTCGGTGTATCCCCTGTACCTTGCGAAAGTAGAGAGAAAGGGCAGAACAAAAGAAGAACTGCACCAGGTTATTAAATGGCTGACCGGCTTCGATGAACGCAAGCTGAAAAACCTGATCGAAAAAAAAGTAACATTTGAAACATTCTTTGAAAAGGCTTCATTAAACCCGGATGCGCACCTCATTACAGGGGTAATATGCGGCTATCGCGTTGAAGAAATTGAAAACCCGTTAACGCAAAAAGCGAGGTATTTAGACAAACTGGTGGATGAACTGGCGAAAGGCCGCAAAATGGAGAAGATCCTGCGGGTTGCGCAAGGGTGATGATCGCATGATCTTTTCTTCATGCTGTTCAAAAAAGTAAACCCGGCGCCACAAAGAACATTGCAAATATCCGGCATAAACAACCCTCCACCGTATCCGGGCCTGCCCTGTAAAAATATTGTTTATCGTATACTTTTTGAACCAATGCGTAGTATGAGCAGAATGCCGGTCAGAGATCTTTTTGCTTCAAATTTTGCTCAGATTGCCGGGATGAAAGAACTTTTAATATTAGTAGCATTGGCAAACTTTAGTGCATATTGCCATGCGCAAAAAATATATATAGCAAATTCCACCACCGGACCTGTTAATGATTTTATTATCAATAACAATCCCGGCAGAACGGATTTCATTTATCAGAGTGAATTTGTAACAAACAATAATTATGATGAGGCCAGGCTCATTCAATCCATCAATCAAAAATTTCCCGACAAAAACCAATCCGGCATGGCTATTCTTGATTGGGAAGGGGTTGGCTTCGACAGTTTAACAAGCCCGGGTAAAACAGGGGATAAATACAGGAAACAATTTGCCGATGCCATTCAAAAAGCAAGGTCTCTGCGTCCCGGTATCAGGTGGTCTTATTACGGACTTCCCACAAGAGAATTTTGGCATACGGATAATGCCTGGCGGCAAAAGAACCTTAGTATAATGTCTTTTTATTCAAATCTCGATTTCCTGGCGCCTTCGCTATATATTTTTTACTCAACTGACCAGGTAGCTGAGGAAGTTCACCAAAATTATATCGACAATAATATGGCTCTCGCCGGTAAAATAGGAAGTGAGCTGGATATGCCTGTTTATGCAGTGGTAAATCACAGGTACCATCCCTCCAATAAGCTGCTGGGCAACCGGCTGGTACCGGTAGATCTTTTTACGTTTTATGTTAAAAGAATTTTTAACGATGGTGCAGGCGGAGTGGTTTGGTGGAATTCGGAAGACTATAATTACAGTATCAGCAAGCTGGATAAGCCGGGATTGGACAACGCCGTTTACAAAGCAGATTTTGCCAATGCTTCGAAAGATGATGTGATAAAGAACATGATGAACATGTATTTTTCAGATCTGAAAAAAAATATAAAAGGGCTCAGATAAAAACAGGCACACGATTGGGACGGTTTTGTTCATTGAAGTCCGCGGAAAAAGACAGCGGCGCAATTATTTTTGCATAAAATAAAAACGTCCGTCCTCTGCGCCTATCAATAGCCCGGAATTTGAGCCGCCCCAGTTTACCATGGTTGGGCTGGTAGTATGACCCGCCAGCACCTTATCGCTGACCTGCCCCGCTTCTTCAAAATATACGTTCCCGTTTTTCTCTCCCCGGTTTATCAATACTGAAGCATTGAGGCTGTTCAAAACAATATCAGGCTTTCCATCGTTGTTCCAATCGGTAATGGTAAGCTTCACCCTTCCGCTGGCGCCGTTCTCCTTTACGTTCAGCCTTAACAGTCCGGGCTCATTCACCACAACCGAGTGCTTTGAATCGAAACCCGAAACCCGGCTGCCATAAAAAATCCGCTGACCCGGCTTTAACACCAAATCGCCTTTTGCATTGGAAAACCGCTCAAAAAATGCCAGGTATCCCTCGTGATCAAGCATCACAATATCCATAAGCCCATCAGCATTCCAATCTATAGTATACGGCGTTGTTCGCCATTGCGTAACCAACTGATGCGGTTTAGCCTTAAACCAGTTCCATTTTGGCTGTTTGGGCGCCATACCCTGCCAGTCTGTTTTTACATCCTGTATGGCGCTTAAGCGGGGCGCTCCTTTTGTACCCCTATTTTTTAACCATTGCACTTTCCCCCAAATGGAGTTAACGATAATATCTTTCAGCCCGTCGCCATCCCAGTCGGCTACCGACAGCGTGGTATATCCCCATTTGGCTTCGGCTGGTCCCTGGATAGAGCCGTTATAGCCAGCCTGTACACGAACGGTCTTGCCGCCAGCCTTTAACAATACCGGTGCCGCCCAGCGGGGCATGCCGTTATAATTTCCCAGGTTCTCAATAAACCCGATATAGCCCGCCGTATTCCCGGTAATGATATCCTCATCTCCGTCATCATCCCAGTCTGTGCTATAGGGTGTAGCCAGCGCTCCAAACTTCAGGTGCTCCGCCTGTTGCTTAAAGTAAACGGGCGATTGAAATACAGGCATACCTTTTTTTACTTTGCCTGTATTCCTGATCAATGCCACCCTGCCATCCTCATCGCCCACCACCAGATCTTCATGCCCGTCGCGGTCAAAATCAACAGCAACGGGAATGATCATTTCAAGATCCATTGTAATTGCCCCTTTCTCATTGCTCAATATTCTTCCCTTTGCGTAAACCGGTTTTTCTCTTGTTCCGGTATTCTCAAACCAGGTGAGTTTATCCAAAAATTCTCCGCATATTAAATCAAGATCGCCATCGCCGTCAAAATCAGCAAAATTGGGCGAAGGGGCGCCATACTGGTCAATTTCCTTACCCCCGGCTTTGAGTCTCCCTTTATTGATGTAAGTACCGTTTTTATTTTCAATTAAGTATAGATACCCGTGAAGCGGGCCGTTGATCCACTTGCCTTTGCCGTTAAATGCATTATCCCATCCGTAATCGCTCCAGTCGTCCACACCCACCACTATATCAGTGTCGCCATCGTTATCGTAATCCACCAGTTTCCACTGATTAAACCGGGGTTTCTTTTTAAGATCTTTTACAATTTCCTGAACAGGGAACAGGGAATCTTTTTCTTTGCCGAATGATCGTTTAAAATTGGACAGTTCAAAGCCCGGCACCAATACCCGCGGCCGGGCATTGATATAAGAGACCTGCACATCTTTTAACGCGCCTGTTAAACGCCGGCCGGGCGAAAACACGGGCTCCGCTCCACCGGTAAGGTTCTCAAAGAAATAAGTTCCGTTATGGGGCTTATCCGGGCAGGAAACCAGCAGGTCCATGTCACCATCATCATCAAAATCCATGGGGATGGGCCAGGCCCATAATCCAACCCCCAGGTCAACCACCAGCCCGGGATTATTGTATTCAACTATTTTTAAAGCACCGGGGTCATTTGTTTGAGCAAAAGAGCTGTTTATGTGCATCAATCCCGCAAAAAGAACAGTCAATATTGTGCAACGCTTCATGGTATTGGCTTCGTTTTTTGCCATTTATATTAACCCGGAACAGGGCGGTTTAATTTCATTACGCGCATACCAGTCCTGAAAAATAACCAACTTTGAGAAACTTCCTGCAGGAAATCAATGCCGGTATGCTAACGGGTTGATGTTCCCGGATCGGAGTTTGACGACAAAAATGAGACGGTTGGCGCAGAGGTCAACATACCATCACCGCATCAGGGTTTTTTCAAAAATTTAAACAGCTCATTATCGGTGGTAAGCACAACGCTGGTTAGACTATCAAGCGATCTCTCCAGCGTTTCCATGGATTTTATAAAGCTGTACAATTCCCTTGACCGGGCATCTTTATTGTACGCACCTGCATAAATAGAGGTAGCAACTGCATCAGCCTTTCCCCTGATCACCTGGGCTTCTTTAACAGCCGACGACTGAATTTCGGCCAGGTCGAGCTCTTTATTCCCCCGTATTTTTAACGCTTCTCCCTGACCTTCAGATTTAAACTGTTCGGCAATTCTGTTTCTTTCACTGATCATTCTGTCGTACACCCTGTTCCTAACTTCTTCAACATAATTTACCCGTCTGAAGCGGAAATCTAAAATCCTGATCCCAAGGTCGGCGGTTCTTTCGTTCACTTTTTTAAGGATCATGGCTTCTATTTTATCCCGGCCTACGGAAATCGAATCCAGGTTTTCCAGTTGCTCCAGGAAATCTTCCCCGATCTCCGGTTTACGGTTGGAGGAGCGAACAATATCCAGGAGCTCATGCGCAGCCACGGCGTTACGGGTTTCGCCATCAAGAATGTCATCGAGCCTTGATTTTGCCGATCTCTCATCCCTCAGGCGTATAAAGAATTGCAGCGAATTTATGATCTGCCACCTGGCATAGGTATCTACATAAATGAATTTTTTGTCTTTCGTAGGCACCTGGTTCGGATGTCCGTCCCAGGCAAGATAGCGCTTATCGAAAAACTGAACTTTTTGTATGAAAGGCAGCTTCATGTGTACGCCCGGCTTAACACGGGGCTCTCCTACCGGTTTGCCAAACTGGGTAACTATCGCCTGCTCGGTTTCATTAAGAATAAATATGGAACCAAAAACAGCCAGCACCGCCACCACTACCAATATACCTGTTATGATTTGTTTGGGTTTGATCATTTTTTGATTATTTATGCGAAATATTGCAGAACAGTTTCATTCGCCTGGTTATTTTGACGGGTTTGTTTTACTGCCCAGGTTCAGTAAAGGCAAAACATTATTCCCTTTTTCGTCCACCACTACCTTGTTGCCAATTTTAGGCAGGATCCTTTCCATTGTTTCGAGATAGATCCTCTTTTTGGTAACCTCCGGCGCCTTGATATATTCGGTGTATAACGACTCAAACCTCGCGGCATCACCGGTAGCGCCATTCACCCGGTTCAGCGCATACGCTTCCGCAAGCTGAATGGTTTCCTTTGCTTCGCCCCTTGCTCTTGGGATCACGCTGTTGTATTCCGATTCGGCCTGGTTGATGAGCGTTTCCCGCTCCTGCTGCGCCTGGTTTACACCATTGAACGAAGGTTTCACTAAAGCGGGCGGGTTAACATCCTGCAATACCACCTGGTCTATGCGAATACCATTTTCATATTCATCGCACAGCTTCTGCAGCAATACTTCCATATTGGTGGCTACTTCCTGCCTGCCAACCGTAAGCACTTCATTAACCGTTCTTTCTCCT
>NZ_DAOMOZ010000187.1:0-9495 GCF_035444585.1 Agriterribacter sp. | reverse complement strand
AAATCTGCACATACAGCACCGGCCTACCCTTTGGGCAAGAAATGATGGTGATGATGTGTGCGATGGATCATTGTTGCTTTTTTTTAACGCCGCAAAAGTAAGATACAGTTTTAACGTAGCAAAATTTATATAATTTTTTTACAGTAATCGTTGAGCGCAGTCCATACACTATAAATAAAAAACTTTCGAGCTTCCGATTCGTTGCGCGTTTGTTAAAAGCCTTCTCAAACCATATTTTTTTATAAATTGTACCCTCTTTATAAACGCAACAAATTTTAATTATGATGATCCGTTTATCTCAAATTGTAATGAGCGCTTGTTTATGCTTTGCCGTTTTGGCAGGTTTTGCACAAGAAGCCCCACGAAAGGGCGATCCAAAATTAACCGAATACTGGGATCCTCCCGTACGTGTTATAACTCCCGGCAAAACCGCCGCCGATGCACCTTCGGATGCCATTGTATTGTTTGGTGGCAAAGATGCTTCCAAATGGAAAGCACAAAAAGATGGCGGGCCTGTAAAATGGAAGATTGAAGACAATGCACTCGTGGTAGCAGGCGGCACCGGAGGCATTGAAACAAAAGAAGGTTTCGGCGATTGCCAGTTGCATATTGAATGGCGCACCCCTGCTGAAGTAAAAGGCGAAAGCCAGGGCCGTGGCAACAGCGGTATTTTTTTGATGGGCAGATATGAACTGCAGGTGCTTGATTCATACAACAACCGTACTTATTCCAACGGGCAGGCCGCCAGCATTTATAAACAAACCCCGCCCCTGGTAAACGCATCCCGCGGGCCCGGCGAATGGCAAACCTATGATATATTGTTTACCGCCCCTATTTTCCAGATAGATGGCACGGTTAGAACACCTGCAAGGATCACTGTGTTTCATAACGGTGTACTGGTGCAAAACAATACTACCATCTGGGGCTCCACACAATACATCGGCACCCCCAATTACGAAAAGCATGGCAACAAGGAACCCCTTATTTTACAGGACCACGGCAATCCAACTGCTTTCAGGAATATCTGGATAAGACCATTATAGGAATTTGAAAATGTGGTCGGTACCCGACGGAAGGAGGGTCAGACCACATTTTCTCACTTTTCACAATAACATGCAGACTTGCTTTGATTAACGGATCAAATGCATTCCAAACTGATGTATTGTGCCTGCATCTATGCATCCCTTGTACCCTTTACCTGCAACCTGTTCCCTGCATCCTGTTCCCTGTAACTTGCTACCTTTGCAGCATGGCAGAAGATCTGATCATTGCAACAGGTTCCAAAGCGGAGCAATACCAGTCGCTCATTCCGCAGATACAGGCATTAATAGAAGGCGAGCTCGATCTTATAGCTAACCTGGCCAATATAGCAGCAGCGCTCAAAGAGCAATTCGGCTGGTTCTGGGCAGGATTTTATATCGTTAAAGAAAATGAGCTGGTGGTAGGTCCTTTCCAGGGCCCCGTTGCGTGTACCCGTATCCGTAAGGGAAGGGGTGTATGCGGCGCCAGTTGGGAAAAAGCCCAAACCATCATTGTGCCCGATGTTGAAAAATTTCCGGGTCATATAGCCTGCAGCAGCTTATCCAGGTCAGAAATTGTGGTGCCGGTCATAAGGAACAATGAGGTAGTGGGTGTACTGGATGCAGACAGTGAAGCATACAACCGGTTCGACACAACAGATCAGCACTACCTTGAGAAAATAGTTGAATTGATACAATGGTAACCGTATAAACAATACAGCATGCGATACAGAAACCTGGGCAGCACAGAAGAAAAATTATCCGCTATAGGACTTGGTTGCATGGGCATGAGCTATGCTTATGGCCCCACCGATGATGCCGAAAGCATCGCTACGCTGCACAAGACCCTGGACCTTGGCATTAACTTTTGGGATACGGCAGATATGTATGGCAACGGAAAGAATGAGGAGCTGGTATCGCAGGTGCTTACGCATAACCGGGATAAGGTTTTTATCGCCACTAAATTCGGCTTCCGTTTTAAAGATAATACACCGGGGCACAGCGGGCTGCCCGGCACTTATGTTGACGGATCGCCGGTATATGTAAAAACGGCTGTAGAAAAAAGCCTGAAGCGGTTAAAGATTGATACGATTGACCTGTATTACGCCCACCGCATAGATAAAAATATTCCTGTAGAAGAAACAGTTGGCGCAATGGCCGACCTTGTAAAAGAAGGCAAAGTACGTTACCTGGGGCTTAGCGAAGCCTCTGCACAATCTATACGGAAAGCACACGCCGTTCACCCCATTGCTGCGTTGCAAAGCGAGTATTCATTGCTGAGCAGGGATATAGAAGGTGAAATATTAAACACAGTGCGTGAACTGGGCATTTCGCTGATCCCTTATTCACCGCTGGCAAGAGGAATAATTACTGCTACGGTAAATGATCCGGCACAATTGGCCGCCGATGATTTTCGCCGCACATTGCCCCGTTTTGACCAGGAACATTTACAAAACAACATCCGGTTGGTAAATGAATTTGCCGCATTGGCAAAAGATAAGAATGCTACCCCTGCGCAGCTTGCCCTGGCCTGGGTGCTTGCCCGGGGCGACGATATTATTCCCATACCCGGCACCAAGAAACGAAAATACCTGGAAGAAAATGCCGGCGCCGTGGATATTCACCTGTCTGAAAATGACTTGAAAGCGATGAATGATCTAATAGCACGTTATCCCAATGTGGGCAACAGGTACAGCGAGGGGGCTATGAAGTTGGTTAATCAGTAAGATAGCTGCAGCCGTCAGGTATCAGCTAGTGTTACGTTAACCATAATACGCCGCATCAATTTGTGAATTGTGAATAAGTTCACTATTGACCATTGCCCATTCACCCCGGCAATACGACATACTATAATTAACTCAGCACTGGTAGTAAATACCAATGATAGGATGATTTTCTGCGATGGCTCACAGCTGATGGCTGAAGCCTCTTTTTCTTGTGATTTGTCTTTTGGTACTTTGCATTCAGATGCGGTGCTGACCCTCCTGCGTCGGGTGCCGACCGCATCTCCGATTTTAGTTTGTTGTTTGTATTCTCCGGATTTAGAGCTTACGGCTTCGGATTTGAATTTGAGTTTTGTTTGTTTCTTGTGATTTGTCTTTTGGTGCTTTACGCTCAGATGCGGTGCTGACCCTCCTGCGTCGGGTGCCGACCGCATCACTGCCCTCCGTTACGTTCCGCCAGTTCGGTGAGCACACGCATCATTACCGCGCCGGCTTTTTTGCCCGGCGACATGCTGGTAAGATAAGGAGCGGCATGCAGCTTTGTGTCCGGATCAAAAAATTCAGGTTTCAGGATATAGCCTAATTCATCCTGTCCCAGCCCCAAAACAAACTTTGGGCCCTTGTTCGTCATTAATTTTTTGGTTGCAAAAGAATACATCGGCGAGGTTTCACCCGGGTGTGTGGCAAATATTGCATTGCCTATACTGAACCATGCAATTTCTGTAGGCGTACCGTCGCTGATGTCTCTCCGGATGATGCCGGCAGCGGCCATCTGCTCCAGCGCTTTATTGTTCACGGGCATTTCAAAGCGGCTGGAAGAAAATGACATTTTGCTCCCTTCAAGAAGCCTGGGTTGTTCCAATGCACTGCTAACCGCCGCAGCAAGCGCTTTTCCTTTTCGCTCCGCTTCCTCAAAAGTACGGGCTACTTTTTCGGGCTGTACCCATCCCCCTATCGCTCCCTGCAGATACAGATTTATGCCACCCAGCTTAACTTTCATTTGCTTATAAAACCCCGAAGGAAAATCCGCGCTCACCAATGTGTTCTCTTTTCCCAAAAAAGTAGGGTGACAGGCAAAATTGGTAAGCGTGGCAATATTTCTTCCACCCCGGGTGGTAAATTGCATAACCGCAACAGAACGGTCCGTTTCAAGGCTGTCCGAAACATTCTCAACCCAGCCTTCTCCAAATGTGGTATCTGCATACTTTGCCACAACCACCCGTTTGCGTTTCCATGCTTTTAGGATCACAGTTGCGGCAGTATTGATCAATAACCTGGTATAGCTGCTGTCGGTTCCGGTGTGCTGCATATCCGGGCCCCATATACCAATTACGTCGGGACCCGCATGGGTGTGGGTAGACGAAATAATTATATGCCCCGCATTGAATGACCCGGCAGGCAGCTTTAACTCAACCGCGTCTCTTATGTGCTGCACCACCGGGTAAGGCAACCCAATGCAATCTATGGTAACAATAGCCAGTGCATTTTGCCGGTTGGCTATCACAACGGCTTTTACAAAAAGATCGTCGTGCACGCCGGTGCTTTTTCTGTTCTGGTCGTACCCAGCGAGGTAAGCTCCGGCAGGAGGGTTTATAACGGCTTCCGCAGCACCCGCCAGCAAGCGCCCGTGATCATTATCCTGGGCTGCCAGAACCACGGTCGTGAAAAGTAAAACAATAAGATGCAACCCCTTCTTCATAACGGCAATCTTTATTTAAAAATAAGTATTTTGTTTCTGCGTCAAAATCATATTTTTATTGCGCCGTCAACGACCGCCGTTTTGTAATACAGACGGGTGAACGGGAAGCAGGTGCAGGTGTTTTAACAGACTGGCATATTTTTTTATGTAACTTGGTAACAATACTCCTGTATGAATCAATTGCCTTTAACAGTAAAACGTTCCATAGAGCTTCTGGGGTTATGTTTGATCATAGCCCTTTTTTCTGTGGCGAATGCCATCATAATGCCTTTGCTGATGGCTTTTTTCATAAGCCTCATGCTGTTGCCTATGTTCCGGTTTTTGCGAAGAATAAAAATACCGGAGATCATTGCGATCGTGCTGGTTATCTTAGCAGCAGCATTGATCATAATTTTGATACTGGGCTTTTTTTCCCTGCAAATTGCATCCCTGGTAAAAGATTTTCCCCAATTAGAGAAAAATCTTAATCAGCACTGGAGGACATTGAGCGACTGGATCAACAGGAATCTTAATCTTTCAGCCGACCAGCAGATCAAAGTGCTGCAGGACCAGGGCAACAATCTGCTGAGCAATGCGGGCTCCTACCTGAGCGGCGCCGCGGTATCGCTTACCGGCGTATTTGTGTTTTTGGGGTTGCTCCCTATATACATTTTTCTTATCCTGTTTTATAAAAACCTGCTGCTGCGTTTTATTTTTCTGTGGTTCAACAGGGAAGACCATCCACAGGTAGAATCGGCTTTACGTGAAACCGAAGTAATGGTTAAAAGCTATCTGATCGGGTTAATGATACAGGTAACTTATATGACGATATTATTAGGAGGTATTTTGATGATAATAGGCATTAAGCACGCCATGCTGATCGCCATTATCTTCGCTATCCTTAACCTTATTCCTTATGTAGGAGCCCTTGTTGGGAATGTTATCGGCGTGCTGCTCACGCTTACTTCATCTTCTGAACTATGGCATGTATTTGCCGTACTGATCGCTATAACGGTTGTTCAGTTTTTGGATAATAATATCCTGATGCCCCGCATCGTGGGATCCAAAATTAAGATCAATGCCCTTGTAAGCATCATTGGTGTTATAGTAGGCGGTACGCTTGCCGGTGTTTCTGGCATGTTTTTATCGCTGCCTGTGATCGCTATATTTAAAATCATCTTTGATCACACTGCCGAATTCCGGCACTGGGGCATTTTGCTGGGTGACGAACGACCCGGGCTCAGTCCCATGACCAACCCGGCGGTAAGGCTCAGGAACAGGCATGTGCGAAAGCCTGATGAGGAAGACGAGGAGGAATAAGATATTGGAGATTTGAAAAGAACAAACGAATAACGTCTGCATGCTCCTAAAACCGCCACCGGTTCACCGGCTCTTCAGCTTTTGAGAAAGCAGCATTGATGTTTTTTATTTTTCTTTGATTGGAACTTGCCTGAGTCGCAATGGGTTGATTAAAAGCAATGATATATCCGTCGAGTTTTTCTGCTAATGGTTTAACAGATATTTGCCGGCTGTTGGAATTACCAATGGCTGCTACTATATTATTCCTTGTAAACAGAATGTTTTTATACCGGTTCCATAAATACGTTATATCACCGATATTATGGCCCTGAACAATATTATTGGTTCCGGTGTGAAGATGTGTAAGCATTTTTAGAGCAAAATCCTGCGCATCACCGGCGGAAGGACATTCGTAAAAGTCAATTCGTAAGGAAGTGCTGAAGCTGTTAACCGGAAGCCACCTCGAATGCAATATCCTTTGAACACCGCTATTGCTTTCAAAAAGGTCCAGTAGCATAATGTCCCAATCAGGAAACTCCGATTTGTCAATAAAAAACCCCCGAACCGGCGATGGTTCAGCCCCCTTTCCGGGCCTGGCTTTTTTAGAAGGACCGAACTGCAGTTTAACCGCCGCCAATGATTCCTTCTCCTGCACAACAACAGAGTCAGACCGTACGGCAAAAAAAGGAAATTGAGGAATACCCGGTATAAGCATCCTGCGTAACCTTGTTTGCGGCCTGGGCTCTGAAAGTATCCAGTCCAATGGAAAAACAAGCCTGTCCCTGTACAAACCTGAACCCCGACTGCCCAGCAGAATGTTTACCGGCAATAAGGGCACTCTGAAAAAATCAACCAAACTAACCGATCCATCAATGGCAAGACAAGCATCAAATATGCGGTCGGCTGAAGTACAATTGCCTTTCCATGCCACCTCATGAAATGCGAAGCCAGGAATGCCGCATGGTGTTTGCCAACCCGTACCGCCTATGGCCAATATATCGTTTACCCGAAACATTATACCAGGTGTTTCCATTTTAGATTGCCACAGGCTGCACCCGAGAATATTGGCAAAGGTTGACACTATTGCCGCACAATCTGAGCAAATAATGAATCTGTTTATACTGTTTGTTTTCAGATGCAACAGGAAATTGGTACAGTTAAAAAAACTGTTTCCGGAAAGATCCAGTATTTGAACATAAGCCGGAAGGAAGTTTAGGCAGTTGTATTCAAAGAACTTTGGTCCCATGCTGAATAATCTGCCGGTAATCCTGCCTGCTGCTTCATCTTCTGATCTGGACCCGGCTGCCCATTCACAGGCATAATCCAGGATATCCGTCCAGGGTAAAAGCATATCGCCCGGAAAATCCTGTGCGAACGGAAGGGTTGGTTCGTTTAGCAGCACATAAACCTTGTGTTGTGTTCTGTCAAAAACTTCCCAGGGCTGATCCGGCTTTTCCCTGAATTGCCAGTGCCAGATAACCTGAAAAATGCCAACACCCCGTTCTGTCAGTATGTGATTGCTTAATTCAAAACTGATAAAAGGGGTTTCTCCATTTTGCGAGATTGATATACTTTGCTCTTTCACCTCGCCAAGTATGTTGCTATGTGTGGCCAGCAAAGTGCTCCATGGATCAAAACCAATATGCAGGGGAGGCTGTACACCTCTTATGGAAATGGAAACCGGAACTGTATTTACCCGGGACACCCGAAACTTAACGTGAATAACCACACGTTCCGAGTGGGAGCGTATTTCTGTGATAGCATACGCAACCCTGGAAGGTTCTAAGTTTGCACTTTGAATCTCTGCCCATTCCACCGGCGGAAGTGACTGGAATGCGTTTTTCCTTAGTTTTAATGCCGATGCAGCGCCTGTATCTTCCCTGCGGCTAAACTGTATGGCAGCAACTTGCAGTATCATTTGATTAATTTTGAACGGCGTATTGGTTTTTTGAAGGATGTTCCTGCAAATCACCACCCATATCTTCATAGGAAATCACTACCTGGGGAAGATGAGCTGAAATAACCTGCTCAAAAATTGAGTGCATTCCTGCTCCGGAAATGCCAATATCATTTTGTATAATGCGATTAAAACAAGCAGAGATGTATTTTGCTCCA
The DNA here is from genome assembly GCF_035444585.1 of Agriterribacter sp. GTDB lineage: Bacteria > Bacteroidota > Bacteroidia > Chitinophagales > Chitinophagaceae > Agriterribacter. The sequence continues at coordinate 1,660 of NZ_DAOMOZ010000187.1, read as the reverse complement.
AACCTGTTGTAATGATCTCTGGCAAATGAATCAAAAAAGTACCTGGCATTTTCGTCAAATGAACAAAGCATAAAAAGGTTGGGTTGATCGCTGTTGAAAACGGCATCCAGATTGCAAACGGCTTTTACCTGATCGGAAATCCTTTTTTCAACTTGCGGATCCGGGCTCATTGCTCTCCGTGCATCATCAACATGAAAAATGCCATCAGGTTTTCCAAAATATGCTTGTGCTGCATCTTTCAAATCTATAACTTGTTTATAATTGGTAATATCTATACCAACCGTTATAAATTCTAAATTTGACTGTTGCCAGTTCCTGAACCGGTTAATCATTATGGCAAAAGGATCATTAATTTCATGGCCGGCTAACCACTGATCCCAGCCTTCCACAACCGGAAAGTCAGGACCCGTTGCAAAAACCAATTTTGCCTGAGTTGCCTTCATAAGATATTCCGAAAATAACCAGATCGCCTCGTTCATAGTTCCGGTAACCAGGTAGATATTTTGCGGTTTAAAAGCCACAGAACCGTTTACTGAAGGGATGTTTGCTATTTTGGTTACGGGTATAAGCCTGATAGTATTCCTCAGCATCAATTCGTGGTCTGTTATTTCATAGTCCAATTCATCCAGCAACCTCGCTGCCACATCCTGGATGGCTGCGGGACGGAACAAGTTGAAGTCAACATCAACAATTTGCCACTTCAGGTCCGGCAGCATCCCGTCCGTCATTCTGCAGGCCGCCGATAATAATGATTTCAGGGGGTCGTGATGTTCGAAATGATGAAACCGGTGCAACCCGCTGGCCACTACCTCCAACCTGATCCCATCCTGTAAATCGTATTCCTGTAAGGCTCTTACAATGTACAACAGGCTAAAGAAAGCGTAGTGCAACTCATCATTTAAGGAGCGTTCTTTAATATTACCTTCAAAGGTGAAACTGCGTTCTTTGAAATTAAATAAATGCAGTATAGTTTCAAATGTTAAGGAAGATGATTGCAAGCATTTGAATAATTTTTTATAATGATCCGGATTAGAAGGATCAATACCAAATACCAGTTCATCATTAGCGGTAAACTCATCGCTCTTTACTACTTCTATAACTTTTTTACCGGATGACCGAAGATTGTTCACCAAAGCATCGTAAAATTCACAGGGGTGACCAAATACTATGTAAGAAAAGCCGGCAGGTGCAATATTATCGAAATAAGATTCGGAAGGATGCCTGCTCATTTGCCAATGGGTGGTATAAAACCGGGGCCGGCGTTCAGTAACTTCATGAGTTCCTTTCCCGTTGCCCGGTTTCCAGGTTGCATCCATCCAGTAGCGTTCCTTTTCAAACGGATAAGTTGGAAGCGCTACTTTGTTCCTGCTCTCCTGCTCATAAAACTGCTTCCAGTTAATATCAATCCCCGATAACCAGCAATGGCCAAGGGTAAATTCAATATTTTCCAATTCATTTTTCTCATTTAGGGGCGGAATCATTTCCATAATCAAAACACCGGGGTTGTTGCGCCACTCCACCAGTTTCTTCTGTAAATTAGCATCCTTTTTAAACATCTTCCCCGCTGTTTGTTTCAGGGCTTCATCTAAACTCATGTTTCCGTTAATGCAGGCCGCTGCCAGTTCACCAATGCTGTGTCCGATCATAACATCGGGTTGCA
>NZ_DAOMOZ010000186.1:0-9554 GCF_035444585.1 Agriterribacter sp. | reverse complement strand
CCGTAAACTACCCGTTTTGATTTTGGGAGTGCAAAGGTATGTGCCTTATTGTTTACTGCCAAATAGTTGGGAAAGAAAATTTAAAAATGTTTCAGGGGCTGTAAATTACCGCAGGCAATGGGTTATAGCAGGAATTATGAAGCAAATTAAATGGTGTGTATCTCCCCATGTTACCCCTTTCGGGCCTTTGTTGTACAGCGCGCCTGCCTGAACCGGACGCCTGCCCAGCCAGAATGGCTTCGTCGGACCGGCATCCCGTACAGACGGAAGCAGGCGCCAATCCGTATATTTTGCTAAAGCCAGATTTTTGATGATTTATGGTTTGTTGTTTATAGCTTTACCCCGGTCAACCCATCATTCATCAATCAATCAACCAGTTGTTTAATGTCCAGTCTTAACAGGAGAAGTTTTATTAAAATGTCGGCCACGGCCGGCGCGGCTGCCGTATGGTCAACATGGCTGCAAAAAGTGCTGGCAGTAGAAGCCTATAATGCCAGCCGTTCTATCCGGGATGTACAGCATATCGTAATTCTTATGCAGGAAAACCGCTCTTTTGATCATTATTTTGGTACTATGCGCGGTGTGCGGGGCTATGGCGACCGGTTTCCCATTCCCCTGGAAAGCGGTGAACGGGCATTCTTTCAGTCGGACGGCAAAAAGATCATTCCGCCTTACCACGCCAGTAAAAAAACTTCCAACGCGGCATTGATCAATGGCACGCCCCATAACTTTCCCGATATGCAGGCTGCCTGGAACCAGGGTAAATACGGCTTTTGGCCGATGTATAAGACCCCCTATTCCATGGCTTACTATACAAGAGAAGAGATCCCTTTTCAATATGCGCTGGCCGAATCCTTTACCATCTCCGATGCCTATCATTGCTCCGTGGCAACAGGTACAGATCCCAACCGGATCGTATTCTGGTCGGGCAGTAACTTCAACCCCGATAAAAGAGCGGCCGGCATCAACTGCACCGATGAAGATTCGGAGCCGGTAAACCTCCGGTGCTGGATAAAGGGTAAGATGCCGAATCCGGGTTACACCTACCAGGGAAATGCCCTGCATTGGCCTACCATTCCTGATGTGCTCGAAAAAGCAGGTATAAGCTGGCGTATCTACCAGGATCCGAACGATAACTGGACAGGCGCCATGCACGGCTGCCTGGCTTTTGAAAGCTTCCGCAGCGCAAAACCCGGTTCTCCCATTTATGAAAAAGGAATGCGGCACTGGACGATCGAAGACCTTGCCAGTGATGCAAAGCACAACAGGTTGCCACAGGTTAGCTGGGTGCTTCCCCGGCAGATTGATTCCGAACACCCCGGCGCTCCATCCAGTCCTTACCGCGGAGCCGATTTCACCCACGCTGTGCTCTCAGCCATTACCGCCAACCCGGAAACATGGAGCAAAACTGTTTTCTTCCTCACTTTTGATGAGAACGACGGGCTTTTTGACCACCTTCCCGCACCGGCTGTACCTTCTTATAATGCCGACGGCACGCTGGCGGGTAAAGCCACACTTGATCTTCCGGGCATGTATTTTCATAATATAAACAAGAAGCCATCGGAAAAAGGTCCCGTTTACCTCGACAAACGGGATACCATCAGCGGCAATATCCGCCCCTGGGGATTGGGCCCGCGCGTACCGTTGTACATTATCTCGCCATGGAGCAAGGGCGGCTGGGTAGATTCGCAGGCGGCTGATCATACTTCGGTAGGACAGTTCATTGAAAAGCGTTTTGGTGTTACCATTCCTGCCATCAGCCCCTGGCACCGCGCTGTATGCAGTGATCTCACCTCAGCCTTTGACTTCGAAACCCCCAACGACCCGGTTTTTCCAACGATGCCTGAAACAGGCGATCACGAAGCCCTGGACGCCGCTTCCAAACTGCTGCCCAAAGCCGTGGCGCCGGAAACGCCTTCCCCGCTCTACCAGGAAAAAGGTACCCGCTATTCAAGAGCGCTGCCTTATCGCCTGTATACCCGCATTGAGCCTTTGAAGGAGGAGCAAAGGGTAAGGCTGGTTTTTGATAATGATGGGAACTGCGGCGCGGTATACCATGTGTACGATCTTAAGCATTTGGCGCGTATCCCACGGCGTTATACCGTAGAGTCTGGCAAATCGCTGTTTGATGAATGGGATGTACGGGAAGACGGCGGCGCTTACGACCTTGAAGTGTACGGAACCAACGGGTATTTTCACCGGTTTACGGGAAATACGGCAGCGCAGGAACCTGCAATCGCGCTTAAGTACAATCACAGAAAAGGCGGCATATCGGTTAAGATACATAACCCCAATGATGTGGCGATTGATATTCGTATCGCAGACAATGCGTATGGATATGATGTATCGCAGCCGTTTGAGCTTGCAGCGGGGAAAAGCAAAAAAGAGGAATGGCTGCTGGGCAACAGCGGCAACTGGTACGACTTTTCTATACGGTCCGGCAACGGGTTTTTGCGTCGCTTTGCCGGGAGAGTGGAAACGGGAAAGGATAGCATCAGCGATCCTGCAATGGGAATAGGGGAATTGGAGATTTGAGATTGAAAATTTGAGATTGAATTCGCCCGGATGTACAATTTGGGGTTTATCGTTTTTAGTTTATCGTTGAGAGTTCACTCCGGATTTGAAATTTGTGATTTTATCCGCCACGGCGGACAGGTTTGTGTCTTGTGATTTGTTATTGGGTTCTTACTTTCGGATTTCGGGCTTCAGGCTTAGGATTTAGTATTTGCATCCGCCATGGCCCATGTTTTATTCTTGTTATTTCCATCAATACATTGCAAAATATTAAACAACCGGCATGGAAGAAAAACTTATCCGGGACAAAACATTTGACCAATACGATTATACACAAAATCCGCTGGGTAAAGGCGAGTATGAAAACTGCCGTTTTATTGGCTGCGATTTTTCCAATGCAGACATTGAAGATATACGGTTCCTGGAATGCGAATTTATAAACTGCAATATAAGCTCAGCCAAACTTACAGGCGCGGCCTTCAGGGATATACAATTCACCGGCTGCAAAATGCTGGGGCTTCATTTTGAAAGCTGCAGCCAGTTTGGCTTATCGTTCAGCTTCGATAATTGTACTCTCAATCATTCTTCTTTTTATAAAGCCAGGATCAAAAAAACGCTTTTTAAAAATTCACAGCTCAAAGAAGTGGATTTTACAGAATGTGATTTAACCCGGTCTGTTTTTGAAAAATGCGACTTTACTGACGCAAAATTTGAGAACAGCATACTGGAGAAAGCCGACCTCCGTACTTCCTACCACTATTCCATCAACCCGGAAGTTAACCGCATTAAAAAAGCGAGGTTTTCATTAACGGGTGTCCCGGGACTTTTAGACAAGTATGATATTGAGATAGACATGGGGTATTAAATGGCGTTCAGGTGGTGCTTTGCGCTCAGATGCGGTGCTGACCCTCCTGCGTCGGGTGCCGACCGCATCGCGGATTTTTGAAATTTATGGTTTTTGGTTTATTGTTTATTGTTGTCTTCCTTCGGATTCAGCGCTTATGGCTTCGGATTTGAAATTTATTTGGTTCTTGTCATTTGGTTCTTATATTATTGTTTCTCATTATCTTTGCACCCTTCATCAATACAGGCAGATTAAATGTAAAATGTAATTTCTTTCAGACAAGACAAATAGTACGACCGCGAAGCGGTTCGCTATGGTTATTCACCCTTAAAGAAAGAAATTATGCTTACGCTGCAAAACCTCACCTATATACATCCCGGTAAAGAGCTGCTGTTCAACAATATTAATTTTACAGTCAGCGATCGCAGCAAAGTGGCACTGGTTGGCAACAATGGTACAGGAAAATCCACGTTACTGAAGCTCATTGCGGGTGAATGGCAACCCTCCGGCGGTTTATTGAAAGCAGATGCTATACCTTATTATGTTCCTCAAATTTTTGGACAATACAATCATCTCACCATTGCACAGGCACTGCGAACAGACGATAAGCTGAACGCTTTAAAAGCAATCCTCAATGGCAATGTTACGGGATCAAACCTGGCTTTGCTTGATGAAGACTGGACAATTGAAGAACGCTGCCGGGAAGCCTTGAGCTACTGGAAGCTGGAGCCCTTGGATCCAATGCAAAAAATGGATAGCTTAAGTGGTGGCGAAAAAACAAAAGTTTTTCTTGCCGGTATTTCCATTCACCGGCCTGCATTTATTTTGCTGGATGAGCCCAGCAACCATTTGGATACAGCAGGCAGACAATTGCTGTACAACTTTATTCAATCCACCTCGGCCACCCTGCTTGTGGTAAGCCACGACAGGAAATTACTGGATCTTTTGGATACCGTTTTTGAACTGGACAAACGCGGGATAACGGTATATGGCGGCAATTATGATTTTTATGCAGCGCAGAAGCGGATAGAAAATGATGCGCTGAACCAGGAGGTGAAAAGCAAAGAAAAAGCATTGCGAAAAGCCCGGGAAAAAGAAAGAGAAACCATTGAAAAGCAACAGCGGTTGGATGCCCGTGGAAAGAAGAAGCAGGAAAAAGCAGGACTCCCAACCATATCCATGAATACTTTTAAGAACAATGCTGAAAAAAGTACGGCGCGTTTAAAAAATGTGCATGCCGAAAAAACCGGGGGGATAGCACAGGAGTTGCAGACACTACGGTCATCGCTGCCCGATACAGACAAAATGAAGCTGGGCTTTGACAATGCTGCTCTGCACAAAGGCAAAATATTATTTACGGCTACCGGCATCAATTTCGGTTACAACAAACAGTTGCTTTGGCAACAGCATTTGAGTTTTCAGATCACAAGCGGTGAACGGATTGCATTGCAGGGATTGAATGGTTCGGGTAAAACAACGCTGGCCAAAATTATATTAGGAAAATCAGAGCCGCGAACAGGAACGGTTTACAGGGCAGAAACCCAATCGGTATATATTGACCAGGATTATTCGCTTATTGACAATCGGCTTAGTATTTATGAACAGGCACAGCAATACAATGCATCCGCATTGCAGGAACATGAAATAAAGATCAGGCTTGCCCGGTTTTTGTTTACAAAAGATGACTGGAGCAAGCCGTGCAGTGTTTTAAGTGGCGGAGAAAAAATGCGGCTGATGCTTTGTTGCCTGAATATATACAACCTGTCGCCCGATATGATCCTGCTGGACGAACCCACCAATAACCTGGATATGCAGAACACTGAAATACTAACAGCGGCGATCAGCGATTACCGCGGAACGCTCATCGTTATTTCGCACGACGAATATTTTTTGGAGCAAATAAATGTGACGCGGGTAATACACCTGGATAGCGCTCCCCTATAGTTATTTGTCTTTAAATTCTCTGCCATTCATTAAGAAAATGTTTGTATTGCCCATGATGTTTCGCGTACCGCTGAAGTCCGTAAATAGTAGGACTTCGGAGTGTTAAATGACTTCGCTATTTCCGGTTTATATATTCTTTCGCTGTTAAAATAGGAATGCTTTGTTTTTTAAAATCTTTTTTATTCCGCGTTATTATTAAGTCCATGTTGTTTTCAAGAGCGGTATGGTACTGAATAGCATCTTCAAAATCTCTTAGGTCTGAGGTTAGTGCCAAATCAATTATTTTGTGATCTAGAGATAAAACCTCAACCAATAATCTGAATTTTGCCAAAATTTTCCGGGCATCATTGGAGTTATAATGTCTTGATAATAAATAATGCGTATTTGCTATAGTTAAGGAAGAAATATAAAGTTTTACCTTCTTCTTATCCGCAAGCGTAAAAAGCTCCTGAGCTTCCTCAAAAAAATCTTTCCTTTTTTGAAGTAAGTCCAATACTATATTGGTATCAACAAAAAGTTTATCCACTAGGAGTATTTCTTGTTGAGATAATCATAATAGCCTTTTTTGTAGTCTGCTTCCTCTTCCTTTGGTATAACTCCGGTTAAACTCTCAACAAGAGGACTTACCTTAATTTCCTTTTCTTCTTTTTTAGTTAAGGAGCTTAAGTAGTTCTCAATTAATTGAGATAAACTCACTTTATGGCTTTTTGCATAGTCTTTTGCGTTTTCAATTATGCGCTTGCTCAGGTTCAACGTTAATTTAGTATTCATACCTCCATTTACTATTACGTATAAAATTAAATAAAAGTTACGTATATAACAAATGGAGTGTACTATTGCTCCTCCCGCCCCAGCATGCTTAAATATTTGATAAGATCGGCAATATCTTCCCTGCCCGTACCATCCAGCAGCCCGGCGGGCATTAAGGACCCCGCTTCTTCTATATGCTTCAACCCCTTTTTGCTCACACTCACATTCCCATCGGTGGCTGTCCTGATCCGGATATCCTCCGCATCCTCAGCCAGCCTGATGCCCTGTATGATCTCCCCACCTGCGGTTGTTGCCGTTACGCGGCTATAGCCTTCTTTAATGTTTTGCGAAGGCCATAATACTTCTATTGCTATTTCCTCCGGCGACAAGCCCCTTCCCAACGCAGAAAGGTTAGGACCGATATTACCACCCTTACCATGTATGGTATGACAGGAAGCGCAGGACGACAGGCGCTGGTATACCTGCGATCCCCGTGCCGCATCGCCCTTTTCCTTTACGATTTTTATCAACTGACTTATATAATCACCATCGTAAGCGGCAGGAACGGTAGCGGTTTTACCGGCAATGGTATTCAGTTGGCTGCGTAAATCCGGCGCTTCTATGCCCTTATGGGCCAACGCTTCCAGCAGAAGACCGGCGGCCGAAGCGGAAACCGGTTGCTCTTTTATCCGTCCTGTTATCAGCTCAATACCACCCTGCTGTTCGGCAACGGGTGAAATGATCTCCAGCATTTCTTCTACTGTTTTGGAGCGCTCTACCTCATCAACCGTTAAACCGGCTGCCAGGCTTAAATCCAGCACGCCCAGGCTTTTCAGCGCTGCCAGCTTTATTTCGCGGGCACTGTTGGCGCTGCCCACCTGCGTTTTCAGCAGCGGTACGGCACGCTCCCCTTCTAATTGCGCGAGTGCCTGTATGGCCGCAGCCCGCACCTCTACTGCCTGCGATTTGTTTTGCACCAGTTCACCAACGGTAGTACCCGCCTGCCTGATCTGCCAGCGCTTCAGCAGCGCTATTGCGGCTAATTTAAGCGGAGCTGCATTTGCCCCATCCAACACGGCCGTTAAATGACCTGCAGCCTCATCCGAGAGCGGCTGCGGGGGTAGCGCCGCTAACCTGTTCAACAATTCTGCATCTTTCAACGCGGCCCCACGCCGGATCACATCGTTTACATGCGCACCGCTGTCTGCCTGCGCCAATGCCAGCAACAGCCCTGTTTTTTCCGACGCCGGCACATCATTCATCCCTATCAGTTCGGTAAGCCGGTGTGCCGGAAACCAGTCCGGTGGGTCGCCGGCAATTACATGGGCCAGGTGAGCGGGTTTGCTGAACCGGATATTGCCCTGCTGCAGCGCTTTCTCCCATACGGGGCGCAGGGTATATACTGTTTTGTCCCACGCATACAAAAGGAATTGGTCGGTAGGGTGATCAAACATTTCAGCAGCGACCGCTATGGATTGTGCGTCATGTATATAACTCAATGCTACCAGCGCGTGCAGCCTCACTCGCGGGTTGTTATCGTTCACCAGTAACCGAAGCGCCTGCAACGGATCGGCCATACGGTCATGCCATCTGGAGATCACCTGCGCCGCATAGGCTCTTGCGCCGGGCTGTTTTGCCTTCATCAAGCGGGTCACTACGTTTTCATTTACCGCATCGTGACTTTCGAGCACGCCCGCCGCCTCCACCAGGTGATGCTCGTATGCCCTGTCTTTTGGGTCAAGCTTTTGGATCCATACGTTTACTGCAGCAACAACCGTATCCCCGGGCGCAGCGGCAAGCAGCCGCTTTACCTGGTAGCGCACCCAAAATTCAGGCGACTTTAAATGATCAAGCCATTCAGCGGCCGGCCTGCCCGCCAGCTCCGGGCGTTTCACCAGCGGACTGTCTTTGGCGGTGATGCGCCAGATGCGGCCCCGCAGCTTATCCCTGTCGGGGTGCCGCAAAGATGCCTGGTAATGACCGATGATCGGGTCGTACCAGTCCAGCACATAAATGGCGCCGTCGGGACCTATATGCACTTCCACCGGCCGAAAGCTCCTGCTGGCAGAGATGACCAGCGGTTCAACCAACCGGGCTTTGAACCCCGACCCATCGTCACTTACTTTCATCCGCTCTACCCGGTTATTGTAATAGCCCGCCATTATAAAATCGCCCTGCAGGTTGTTGGGCAGGTGTGCGGTACGCACAATCGCCAGCCCGGAGCCCTTGATCTCGAGGCTTCCTATTTCGGGCAGGTAGCTGCGTTTGGAGTCTTCAATCAATCCTGGCACCGAATAATACAGCGGTGGGTCATTGGCTTTGTGAAACATATTGCCCCAATCATCAAAGTTCATTCCCCAGGGATTAACGCTGGCGGTAGACCAGTCGAAGAAATTATCCAGCTTGCCGGTAGTTGGACGGTACCGCCATATCCCGGCCCTGTTCTGCCGTTTTATTCCCCAGGGGGTTTCAATGCGACTGTAAATATTATGGCCCTGTGAAAAAAACAGGTCGCCGCCCGGGCTCCAGGTAAATGAATTGATCGTTTGGTGAAGATCGCCGGTGCCAAACCCCGAAAAGATCACCGACCGCCTGTCGGCCTTATCGTTGTTATCGGTGTCTTCAAGAAATATAAGCTCGGTTTGCTGCCCCATGTATACCCCGCCGTGGCCGAGCTCAAAACCCAGCGGAATGACCAGGCTGTCGGCAAACACGCTCGAAGTATCGGCTATCCCATCATTATTGGTGTCTTCCAAAATAAAAAGCTTATCGTTTGGTTTTTTGCCGGGCTCGGGTTGGGGATAGGTAGTGGTGCATAAAACCCACAGCCTGCCGCGTTCATCCCAGCGCATCGCCACCGGGTTGGCGATACCCAGCGATTCCGACGCATACAATTCTACCTTGTATCCATCGGCAACCTTAAAAGACGCAAGTTCTGCTTCCACCGAATTGTCTGTTTCCACCTGCGCTACCGACATGATATTTTGCTGCGGTACGGGTTCCGGTATTTTTTCAGTTTGCTGCTCAGCGGGCACAGGAGCCTGCGCCGGCTGCAGGCAGGAGCAGATGCCAACGGCCGCAGCCAGCAGCAGTGGCATTATCCTGCGGGAATACCGCAACCGGTTGCTCTTTAATGGAATGATCTCAGAAATATGATCCATGTATGTTTTTACTTGTTATAACTTATCGCTTTCCGCACGAACGCGTTGTTCCGCTTCTTTAAGATAGGATTCGAGCGACATCCTTTCTTCCGGCAGTATCCTGTGGTTCCTGTCCTTCCAGTCGCGGCTGAAAGGCTGCACCAGCTCACTGCCGTAGATAAAGGCCCAGTTGCCCGACCTCCAGTACCGGAACCATATGCTGTTCATATCCTGCACCTGTTTTCGCAAAGGTTCATAATCCTCTTTGTAAACGGAAGGCAGGTTCAGCTCCTTCATCATCAGCTCCGCTGCCAGTTGCTGCGCCTTTGCGGTAAGCTGTATTCCGTTGGTGGTATAGTTTT
>NZ_DAOMOZ010000185.1:0-9824 GCF_035444585.1 Agriterribacter sp. | reverse complement strand
TAAAAAAGCAATATAAATTAATATATTGCTCTAAGCTGTGCCCGGAACAGGAATCCTTTTGTCCTGGGTTTCAATATGTTATAGGCTTTGTTTGTCAAATGCTTGTCATAAAAAATGAAATTCTATATCTTAATTTCTCTCTTATGACTTTCTACCAACTGACGTAAAGTTAAAGTATTAAAATTATCTATCAAACTACTAAAACATTTCATCTTTAATTAGGGTGGCAATTTCTGAATTTTTGCTGGACAGCAATTCTTTAGTCAAAGTCCCAAGCGGTTTAAATCAAATGACTTGATAGCCGCAGAAGAAAAAGTAGATAAACTCGTTTGGCATCTTCTTTTTTGGGTTTGGTTAAACCAAAATGTGTATTAGTCGCTGTGCCCTTCCTACTTAACCGAATACCCTCAGTTCTTTATGGCTTCCATATACAATTGGCTACCACTGCAACATGGAGATAATCATATATCCCTGCTTCTGTTGTTGGTACGCCTCCCCGCATTACCCACTCCGCATACACAACAACGGCGGGACGGCGGAACACCTGCAGCGGCAAAAAAAGTTATTAATTTATTTTGGCTCTATACCAAAAACAATAGCTCAATTATTGTAAAATAAGTAATGCCCAGGCAACAGGTCGGCTCTCTCACACCACCAACGCTACAGACCTGCGCCAGTATCAGGTCTGGCTATACACACAACCCAATGCTACAAGACCTGCACCAGTAGGGGGGCCATGCATAATTAACGTCTTCCTAATAAAACTAAGGGTACCCATGGGAGAAGTAAACAAGCTAAAACTACAATCCCCTTTAATTTTCGGGTTCTTGGTGATTCATCTTTCCAGCGTCTCTTATAATAATTGAATTTATCCTTATACTTATAATAATTATATATTATTAAAGCAATAAGAACGCAGACTGCTACGTACCCTATCACGTTGGCATTTTGAGTAGAAACAATTTGCTCCTTAGAATTAAAAAATCTTTCTACCAGAAATAGTAAATCAAAAAGGACTAAACATTGTATCATACTTACTCCTATCACTGCAGTAATTCCATTTCTCCCATCCCATTTAAAATAAAATTGTAACAACCTATAATATATATAATCAAAAAAGAAATTTTGCATTTAAACCCGAGTTTATCTTTTATCAATCGCATTTCCAATTCTGTCTGTAATCGTTGTGCCTGTCATAATTCCGTAGGTTAAATCAGCTAACCCATATGTCCATCCAAATGGAGTAAAAGTTGTTGCTAATCCTATAGCGACTTTTACTGCATCTCCAGCTGTAAAGCCATTTGCATCTCTAGCACTTTCAATCGCTGTAAAAACAGCACCTCCGATACCTACTACTTTACCGGTAACACTAGCAATTTTCGATGCACGTAAAGATTCAGCTTTTTCGGCCCATGAACCTGCATTTTTTGCTTGGTTTTTTAAGCCTGCTTTACTAACGTCTAATTCTAGTCCTATACCGCCTGCAATAGAAGATGGACTCATGAGATCGCTTTCTGGTTGAGCCGTTACACCTCCTTGGGCTTCAGGTTCAGCATTAGAAGGATCTGATTGTGTAGTGGTAAGGTTTCCGGTTCCGTATTCTAATTTCGTCGCGGTTCCATCTGAATTTAATTGAAAAGCGCCCTTATTGTCCACATCATCTTTAACATGTCCATTCTGAACCACACCTGTTTTCCCAATGTATTCAGCATTCCTAACATTTTCATTCCCGGCATTAGCTGTTTTCCATTCATTGTACGATGCTTCATCAGTAATGGAAGACACCCATGCTACCTGATTGTCTCCATGCTTGTCCTTAAATTTTATCCAATCATCCGGTGCCATCCCGTCCGGATCAATAAACCGTAAGGGATTATCAAACGCATAGTTATAAGGAGAGTGTCTCCGCATTTGATCCGCCAACGGATCCACCACATGCCATCTCCCTATTTGCGGGTCATACATCCTTGCTCCAAAGTCTAACCATTCTAATCCACTTCCATCACTAAACTCTTTTCTCTGCTCTTCCTTGCCATTGTATTTGTATTTATTCTCAGGGCTTCCGAACGCTAATGCTTTGGAGCTTATCCCCGCCATCGTCAGTCCGAATGGATAATAATGTGTCTCCTCAAGGATAGGCCCCCTCGTATGCGTTACCTGCAAATTATCAAAGAACACGTCCATCGGGCTTTCGTTGGACAGGTATACGTAAAGATAACCATTTGCATTCATAATTATTCCACCTTGTGCCATAGGTGAGGTAGCCGGCACATCCGCATTCATGTTCACCTGCCGGGTACCGCTGCTGGAGTTTACCATTCTGAACTGCTCATCAAATAATATCCAGTTTAAATACGCTTTGGGCTTGCCGCTGCTGAGGTTAGGGTCATCGTCTTTTAAATTGTTGATGGCACCATAGGCCCCACTTGTAAAACTGCTGGCATTGCGCTGGGCAATGGTATACTTGCCTGTTGGGTCAAGGCTTGCAGAACTGCCGCCAAAAGCGGAGATCAATGCTGTTATCATATCGGCAGCAACGCTGTTGTTGCTGTTGTTTTGCCCCACGCTCCTGTAATAGGCATACACGGCAAGATCAATTTTATCGGTAGCCATTACTTTGATCAGCGCATTTGGGCCAATCCTCCTTGCCGGGTTACAAAGACATCGCATCCGCTATGTATGTAAGCAGGTTCACTATTGATGATTACCGCAGTTCCCTGTTCAGCAAATTTAAGTTGAACAGCAGGATGGAACTGGTCCTATTTGCACTCAAATATAAGCTCGTGGAAATTGAATAGTCCTAAAGTATAAAAACGATCAGGATCAAACCTTCTTTGCCATCCTTAAAAAGCGGTTACACAAAAACATGCTGGAGCAGGAGAGTCCCACGATGAACCCGATCCAAATGCCCACAGCGCCCATTTTTCCATTAAAAGCCAGCAAATATCCCGCAGGAATGCCCACAACCCAGTACGCTACGCCGATGAGCACCGTAGGCACTTTAACGTCTTTAATGCCGCGCAACAATCCCGCCGCAATGGCCTGTGTGGCGTCCGATATCTGGAATACCGCTGCATAGATCAGCAGCAACGCCGCCATTTGAATAACATTTTCATTTTCATTAAATGCAACAGGTAAGAGATTGCGGAATGCAATAAAGATAATGGCGCAGCATACGCCGTACAGCAAAGCAGTGATCAGCGTGCTTTTTCCAATGGCAATTATTTTCAGCCTGTTGAATCCCCCATAGGCATTGCTTACTCTTATGGAGCTTCCCTGCGCGAGTCCCATGGATACCATAAAAGTAAATGAAGCGCAGCTTAATGCTATCTGGTGCGCCGCCTGCGATGTGGCGCCAATGGTTCCGATGATGATACCCGAAATGGCAAAAGCGCCTCCTTCCATCCCCACCTGCAAACTGCTGGGCACGCCGATATGCAACAAATCTTTGATCGTTCGTAAACGGATCTTCCACTGGTTTTTTCTTACCATGATATAACGGCGAAAAAGCGGGTGCCACAAAATAACAGCGCCCAGTGTAAGGAACATCAGCGAACGGGTGATGAGTGTGCCCCAGCCGGCGCCCGGCAATTCGAGCCGGGGAAAGCCCCAGTTGCCGAAGATCAGCAGCCAGTTGATGAATATATTTACAGGTAATGCAACAAGTGAAATGATCATGGCAGTGCGTGTTCTCTCCAGTCCGTCGGTAAATTGCTTGAGCGACATAAAAAGCAGCATGGGAATAACACTCCAGCCCATCAGCTCCAGAAAGGGAACGGCCAGTGCGGCTACTTCGGGGTCCTGTTTCAAATGAAAGAGGATGTTCTTACCCAGCACAAGGCACAGGGAAATAAGTACTGCCGTTGCAGCGCACAGCCAGAACCCGTTATAAAAATAATGCGATACTTTTTGCCCGTCTTTGCGTCCATGCGACATGGATACCAGTTGCGAAACGGAAATGGTCATACCAATGCCAATTACAAAAGGAATGTTCAGAACGGCCAGTACCAGTGCGCCCGCCGCCAGTTGCTTGTATCCCAAAGCGCCTACCATAGCCGTATCAATGATGTGCAGCGCCATCTGGGCTAACTCACCCAGTATAATGGGAAATGATAAACGCAGGGTGCTTCTGGCCTCCCCCCATAATGATAAGTGCATACCGCTTAAAGTAATGGCAGCAAAGATGGAATATTTTAAAATACAATGCAGTTTGAATTTACGGCATACCTCCTGCCGTTATAATGCTTCGCCATTCATCTGAACATCACTGCTGATGTGCCGCAACAAAATCATTGTCCGGTATGCGGGCTGAAAATATGGTTTGTGTGGGCAATGCAAATTTTATTTTTTCTTTTTCAAACCTGTCCAAAATGGCAAAGCATATTTCCTGGTGGGTATTCATGCGTAAAACATAATCCGGGGAATTAACATAATAAACGATTTCGTAGTCGAGGCTAAATTCACCAAACGACTGGAAATGGGCCCTGTCGAACGATGCGTTTTCCTGGCTGCTGATGATCTCATTTATCATTGACGGAATTTGCCTGACCTTTTCAACGGGGGTGTGGTATCCCACGCGGAGATTGAATACAACTCTTCTTCTTTCGAGTCTTTTATAATTGTTGATCACTGTTTTTACCAATTCCGAGTTGGGCATTACCAGTTGCTGCCCGTCGAGACTCCTGACATGCGTGGTTTTGATGCCTATTTTTTCCACAACTCCCAGGTACTCGTTGGCCAGGATAAAGTCGCCCACTTCAAAGGGCTTATCAAAAAAGATGACAAAATAACTAAAAAGGTCTCCCAGTATATTCTGCGCGGCCAATGCTATGGCTATTCCCCCGATACCAAATCCTGCAATAATGGTGGTGATGTCGTACCCTAGGTTATCTATGAGCGCAATCAGACCAAATGCCCATATAATACCTTTTACTACCATCAAAATCCCCGAAAGTTGTTTGATACGCTCCGGTGCTTCTTTTTTTCTTTCCATGCGCAGCAAAATGGCACCATGAATAGCAAAGTTGATGAACCTTATCACAAAATAAGTGGTGATCACCATAATGGCTACTTCCAATATACGCGCCAGTTTGGGCTGAAGTGTAAGCTGAGTAATGATACCGTAATTAACCAGCAGGTAAATGCACGGAACAACAAATTTCTCTATCCCTTTAATTAAAAGATCATCAAAAATATTATCGGTGCGCTGGGATCTTTTCTTTAAAAAATGAATAACCATGCCTTTGATGACTTTCAGTATAAGCCAGGCTACTATTATACCTCCGGCGGCAATTAAATAGGCGGTAACAGTATTTCCCCAATATATTTTTTGTAATAAATCATTCATAGCATAACCACTTTAATACGATCGGCTAAAAAAATAAAAAGCTCAAATTTACTACATTACAACGGTATAAGCATGTTAAAAGCAAACTGGGAGAAATATGCAAATAACCCAATAGTGGGCAACAACACTTCGGGCGGCATTTTAGTGAACGAAGGCAAAAGCTACAGGCTTTATACCACGCATCCTGCTGTGCAGGTTTTTTTCCCTGCTAAAAGAAACCGGTAATATCATGAATGAACATGACCATTACCGGCAATATAAAATGTAAAAATAATTTTAAACGGAGAGCACACTGTTGGTGCCGCCATAAATATTAGGTTCCACTCCGTCGGCTTCAGGATCATTGATCCATTCTGTTTCGTTTATCCTGTATTTAAATTCGTGCCTTGAGTCTTTAGGCAGGTTAACATCGGCGCTGAAAGTGCCATCTTTTTTCCTGCTCATTATAACTGCATTTTCCCAGTCGCTGTTCAATCCCAGTATTTCAACAGTTTCGGCGTTTTCGGGCTTAAAAGCGAATTTTACTTTGCAATAATCTTTGGTCTTAAAATAGGTTTTCTGTACCATGTGCTCTTTTTTAATTGTTGATTTATAAATACTACAAAAATGGCAGCAAAGCAAGTCGCGCAAAGGTAAACACCTTTTCTCTCCCTTAATACAAAGAAGTGTAAAAAGTAACCTGCAAGTCAGAAATGATTTTTCCACATATGTAGGTATAAGCCTGTTCTGTTAAAGGAAGTACCTTCAATTTTATTTATAATAATTAACACAATATGCTTATAACCAACATTATCTGTTTTTTATAATTATAATTCAGATCACTTGTATTGCTCAGGGAGAGAAAGCCGGGGCTATGATTATTTGTCCAACTTTTCATATAGCATTTGTTTAACATTTCAATAAAGATATAGAAATCAATCCATTAGCATTTATACTTATGCCTTTGGGCAGGCGCGTTGCGGATATGTTGAAATAAATGCTTTACACAGGCGTTAATCAGGATTGTTGAACGGTCAAAAACGGGGAGCATTTTTCCCGGAATTCAATAAAAAACCTGCATCAATCTTTAATTCTTCTTTTATGAAACAAAACATGCATTACCTCCGGTTGTTTTCACTGGCTTTGCTGCTCGGCTTTACAGCTTGTAAAAAAGACAATTCTCCCGCCACAGAGAAAGATGATCCCGAAATTACGGTGCATGCCGATGATGAGGCCTTTTTCTCCGCGGAAACCGATGCAGTATTTTCTGATGCCAATGCAGTGCTGGAGTCCGGACCGGCCAGCCCTCGCCATCAGGACAATATCATTTGTGATGCTTCCATAGCAGTTAATCTGTTGAGCAACCCTCAAACGATTACCGTAACCTTTAACGGCGAAGCATGTTTGGGAAGCCGTACCCGGGAAGGCGTTATTGTATTTTCGGCTCCCCCGGGCACACAATGGAAAAATGCCGGTGCATCTTTTAAAGTTGAATACCAGGATTTTAAAGTAACCCGAAAGAGGGATAAAAAGAGCATTACCATTAATGGTGAACAAACTTTTACCAATGTGAGTGGGGGATTACTGGCAAATTTGTCATCGCTGGAATCCATAACCCATACGGTTTCCAGCTCCGGTATAAATGTAGCATTTGATAATGGCGCACAAAGGAACTGGCAAACCGCACAAAAGCGGGTATTCACCTACGATAATGGTGCAGTGGCTTCTGTTTATGGCACCCACGCCGAAAATGATGATACCGGGGTAGCCGTATGGGGAACCAATCGTTTTGGTACTTCATTTACCAGCTCTGTAACCGACCCGTTGGTCATTCGCCAGGACTGCAGCTTCAGGTTAACCGGTGGCAAAATTAAACACAAAGTGGGTACAGCTACGGCTACGGCAACATTCGGACTGGATGCAGAGGGAAAGCCGGCTTCCTGCCCTTCGGGAAATTATTATTATGAACTGGTGTGGACAGGTGCCAACGGGAACAGCCTCACTGCGATGGTGGCTTATTAAAGAATAAGGAGCTTGACAATATTATAATAAATGGACAGTATCGCCTGGAGGCGATAAGAGAGTAGTGCGGGGCGAAGGACGCCCCGCATAGCTTTTCCGCGTATAGCTTTTTACGGTCGCCGGCAGCTCTTCGGATTTCGGACCTTATTGCCTTCGGATTTCTTGTGATGGCGGGGCTCAAACCATCTGTATATTTTTGGTCTCCTGTGATTTATTTCCAGTGATCTGTTTTGGGGCTTTTCCGCACTACCTTTGCTGAAAATAAAACCAGGGTATGTTGCACACCGCTTTACTTGAACATTTACAACAAAGATTTACTGATTTTTTTTCTTCCCCAACTTCCATACATCAATATAAGTCCGTTTATGGCGGTGATATCAACAGGTGCTTTGTGCTTGAAACAAATAAAGGCAACTTTTTCATTAAGGTAAACGCCTCCATATTCGGGTTGGATATGTTTGAAAAGGAGGCCGGGGGATTGGTGCAACTGGCAGATACAGGTACCGTTAAAGTGCCCCGCCCGCTGTTTGATGGAAAGTTTAACCAGCAGATCTTCCTGGTGATAGAATATATACAACCCGGGCAGGCTGCTGAACATTTTTGGGAGGACTTCGGCGAAAGCCTTTCCCGGCTTCATCATAAAAGTGAAGACATGTTCGGGCTGGGCTACAATAACTATATCGGTAAGCTGGTGCAGCCCAACCATCAGCGCAAAAGCTGGGCTGATTTTTATGCAACAGAGAGGATATTACCGCTTGCACGCAAAGCACACCAAAAAGGAATGCTTGAAGAAGGACATCTGGCTGCTGCTGAACAGATCTGCAATAAGCTGCATAACATTTTTCCGGAAGAGAAGTCCTCGCTGCTGCACGGAGATCTGTGGAGTGGAAACTTTATTACCGGTGCTGATGGACATGCAGCAATTTTTGATCCTGCCGTATATTTTGGGAACCGGGAAATGGACATCGCCATGAGCCTGCTTTTTGGCGGGTTTGACCCGGTTTTTCATGAAGCGTACGAACATCATTTTCCGCTGCAGTCCGGCTGGCGGCAACGTGTGGCGCTATGCCAGCTCTATCCGCTGCTGGTGCATTTATTGTTGTTTGGCGGAAGCTACAGGGAAAGGGTGGTTGAAACGATCGGGCAATATAAATAGGAGGGTGTCAGCAATCAGCCCCGGGCTATGAGCCATGAGCCGGCAATCGGCTGTCAGTGTCTCACACCTTACACCCCATGCCTTCTACCTCACACCTTACTTTACATCAAACCATACTTTTTCTTTGTTATCCCAGTTGCCATTATAGTTTATGGTCAGTTCCTCACCGGCATCAATTGCCGTTACGGATTTGATGAGCATGATACGGTCATCATAGTCCATAAAATATTCGCAGTTCGACCGGTAAGCATGATTGTATATGGCAATATAGCCCAGCGCCATACAACATTGATCCTTATTTTTTCCCCATACAAAAATATAATCGTGCAATGGTGTTTGATCCAGCAGCTTCCTGTCTTCGCCGGTCATTACAATTACGGGCGACACTTCTAGGATTGTTCCCGCTGCTATTTTTTTGCGTGTAAAAACGCCCCGTCCTTTATCTTTGGTGTTGTCTATATACAGGTATTCAGAAAGCATATCATGCAAAAATAGATATTGGTTTTACAATGCCATGCGGGGATGATCTTCAAAGCTATTTCTAATTTTGCAGTATCAAAATAAAAATTATGCCCTTCGACGAGGAAACGATATCATTACAGGATCAGTTCGATGAAGCCATTGCTTCAAACGATAAATTAATCATGCGGGATTTTCTGAACAATCAGAACATCAGCGATGTAGCGCAACTGATCAGCGACAACGAAGAATATGAAACGCAGATCATTTCCATCCTGTCGCCTCACAGGGCGGTAAGTACTTTTAAAATACTGGATGTACCCGAACAGAAAAGGATCATTAAGTCATTGCCTCCGCTCAAAACCGCCGAATTGCTCAATGAGTTGCCGGCGGACGACCGTACTGCTTTCCTGGAAGAGATGCCTACCGGTGCGGTAAGAGAGCTTATTAAGCTGCTTGATCCGGAAGAAAGAAAAATAACACTGGCGCTGCTTGGATACC
The DNA here is from genome assembly GCF_035444585.1 of Agriterribacter sp. Lineage (GTDB taxonomy): Bacteria > Bacteroidota > Bacteroidia > Chitinophagales > Chitinophagaceae > Agriterribacter. The sequence goes on along the minus strand of NZ_DAOMOZ010000185.1, from coordinate 360 downwards.
CCGAAGGGTCGGTGGGTCGTTTGATGATACCGGATTATATAGCTGTGCATGAAGACTGGACAGTAAAAGAAGTGCTGGATGAAATACGCGCGGAAGGAAAACATATAGAAACGATTGATGTAATTTATGTTATCAACGAAAGGGGCGCTTTTGTAGATGATATTCGCATACGGGAGATCATACTGGCAAACCCTGATACCATTGTTTCGGATATAATAGATAAACGTTTCATTGCGCTGAATGTGCATGATACCCAGGAAGAAGCCAATAATGTATTTAAAATGAACAACAGGGTAGCCCTTCCCGTTGTAGATGATAACAATATATTGCTGGGTATTGTAACCATTGATGATGTGCTTT
>NZ_DAOMOZ010000184.1:0-9842 GCF_035444585.1 Agriterribacter sp. | reverse complement strand
CGCTATATCTTCATCTTTCCATAAGGCATTTTTGCCACCGATCATATAGCCGATACGGCTGATGCCGTTTATGATCGTTTGGTCATGACCGTGAGAGGGCTTCAGTTTTAATAACTCAGGGTGATCTTTGCCGGTAGGCCAGTCTCCCACCTTTTCTTTATAACTCACCTGTATGGGATCCGCGGGATCAAGCCCCACTACATAACGATCCTCTACGTATACACAGGGTACCCTGTCAACTGTGGCGGGTAAAATAAAGGAATAGTCGAACCCGAGCTCCCGCGGACCGGGTTTTATCGCTCCATTCCAGTCCGGGCCTTCAGGCCCGCCCAATCCCAGGTGCCATTTGCCTACTACGGCTGTTTGATACCCCGCCTTTTTAAGAACGGCCGGGAGTGTAATTTTATCAACCGGCACGATCAGCGAAGCATTGCCCGGCGCTATGCCGGTCCCTTTTTTCCGCCAGGCATAAGTACCCGTAATTAATGAGAACCTGGAAGGTGTGCAGGTAGCAGAAGTGGCATAGGCATGGGTAAACCGGAGCCCCTGTTTGGCCAACCTGTCGATATTGGGTGTTTGGATTTGTGTGGCGCCGTAGCAACCCAGGTCGCCGTAACCCAGGTCATCGGCATAAATGAATACAATATTGGGATGTTGCTGACCAAACATTCCTTTCATTAAAAATATCGCCGTTAGAAGGAAAACGCTTTTTTTCATTTGCTGTTACATGTTAATTGAATGATACAACGGCTGCTGCTCTTCTCCCCGCTCCTTTTACGCCGGTAAGATCATCGCCGAGCTCTTTTCTGTACCGGTCGGCTATTGCATTGAGCTGTTCCACCACCTCGGGATGCTGTTCTTTTACATCTAATGTTTCACCGGGGTCTGTACGCAGGTCATACAGGGCAAGATGAACAGAATCGTTTGCATATTTACCGGGCCAACCGTCATTACCCATCGCCGTTTTTTTATAGGTTTGTGAGATACAGGGAAAAACCAGCTTCCACTGTCCTGCCCTGATGCCCTTCAGGTTATTTGCATCATAGTAGTATACAAATTCATTCCTTGGATTGGCACCAATTTTATGCTGCATTAACGACAATATATTCACGCCGTCAATTTTACGGGCTGGCCGACCGGCTTCACATATATCTGCAATGGTGGGCAGCAGGTCAATGGTGGAAGCGATATTGTTACAAATGGTGCCGGCAGGTATAACTTCAGGCCAACGCATGATGCAGGGCACCCTTTGGCCGCCTTCCCATGCCGTTCCTTTCCCTTCCCGCAAGCCGGCTGTATTGCCCGCATGATTGCCAAAAGTGAGCCAGGGGCCGTTATCGCTGGTAAAAACAACCAGGGTATTTTCGGCCAGCCCCTGTTCATCAAGCGTGCGCATGATCTCACCAACCGACCAGTCTACTTCCTCTATCATATCACCAAACAACCCTGCACCGCTTTTTCCTTTGAACGCCGGTGATGCGGCAATAGGCACATGCGGCATGGAATGTGCGAAATACAGGAAAAAAGGCCGGGATTTGTTTTGCTTTATAAACTGTACAGCCCTTTCCGTATACAGACCGGTCAGCTCTGCCTGGTCATCTAATGTTTTAATTTCCCTTATCTTTTTATTACCATCCATGAGTGGTAAAGGAGGATGACGATGTTTACGGTTAGCCGTATCCGTTACCGGTGTTCCGTCGTAGTTCACCGGCCACATATCATTGGAGTAAGGAAGCCCCAGCCATTCATCAAAACCCTGCTGCAGCGGAAAGAAGGGCTCTTTTTGTCCCAGGTGCCACTTACCCACCATGCCTGTACTGTATCCGCGGGCTTTCAGCAGTTCCGCGATGGTTTCCTCATCGGGGCTGAGCGCTGTTCTGCTCCAGGGAAAGAGGGCGCCGTGAATGCCGATCCTGTTGGGATAGCAGCCTGTAAGCAATGCCGCCCTTGAAGCGCTGCAAACCGCCTGTGCGGCGTAGAAACTGGTAAAGCGCATACCCTGCACCGCGAGTTTATTGATATTGGGGGTATGATACGGAAACCCGCCATAGCATTCCAGATCGCCATAGCCCATATCATCCATAAAGATGATGATGATATTGGGCTGTACATTCTTATATGGAGCCTGCGCCGTAAACGGACTGAAGCCAAATGTAAACGGCGCCATCAGTAAAAGAAACGCCAAAAGCGCAGGAAGGATAAAACGACTGTTCATTATTTTTGATTCGGATGAAAAGATATGGCTGCTGATTAACCTAAATCAAAAATAGGGAAAGTGCAGGGCAAATGCCGCGTGCATTTATAGAATGGCAAAAAGGGTGTCGCCTCAAAAATACTGTAATCCCGCAAAAAGCGGGAAGGTTTCAATCCGTTTAAAAAACAGTAAGAAGTCAGAGAGCGCCGCAGGCGCGTTGCCATGATGTCAAATAAAATAAACCCCGACGCCATTATCTGCGGCACCGGGGCTTTTTTTAGTGTGTGTTTTTTTAATAACGCCACAGCCTAAAAAACATTGTATGCAAAGCTCACATAATATAACCCTCCTATTTCGGGGTTACCGAATGCGTTCATATAATATTTGTTCAGCACATTGGTAGCACCCAGCTTAACCAGTGAGCCGATTGCCGGAAAGCGGTATCCTATCATGGCATCCATCGTAAAGAAGGAAGGAACCGTGCCGGTTGCAAAATCGGCTTCCCATAAGAAATCGGTTTGCCAGCGACCAGTAATATTGAATACCGCGCGTTTGTTTTTTCCAAAACCGGCATGCCCCACGCCAAAATTTATACGGTGGTCCGGCGTATTGAAATTGGCTATAAAATCTACAGGTACATCACCCAGTTCATCGTGAAAATAATTGGCAAAAACAGAAAGCCCGCTGCTTAAACGATAATCCAGTCCTATACCATAGCCCGAGGTTTTTACTTTAATGGGATCAATTTTTACATCACCCCCACCCGTAGCCGACATGGTGGCTGCATTTTCTACAATGGAATAGATCTGGCTTTGCTGGGGAGAGACCTGCCTTGCTACCAGCGTTCGCCCGATGAAATTGTCGTACTCACCCGTATAATAATATGCATCAACCAGCAGTTTTTTTGCGATCAGTCCCTTATAGCCTATTTCATAAGATGCAACAGTTTCGGGCTTCAGTTCCCTCGGATGATAGGCGCCCAGCGGCTGCGCGTTATTATTCAAACGCACCGCTGTTTGGGCGTTCAGGTTTGGACCAGGCCTGCCTCCCGGCAATGCAGCATCCCGGATCCATGGTAATCCGCCAATCAAAAACTGTCCACCGCCTATTTCCAGGTTGATGTATTGCTGCTGTGTGGAAGGGAAGCGGTACGCGGTTTGATAGCTCATGCGCACATTATGATCGTCGGCCAGCTTCACTACTGCCGAAGCCCTCGGTGTGAACCTCCCCTTGAAATTATCGTTCTTATCATAGCGTCCCGAAACGCTTAAGGTTAAACGATCATTGATCAGCTTTTTGGTAAGCTGGCCGTAAGCGCCGTATTCATTAATTTTTATGGGGCCGTCATAATCAATGAACAAGGTACCCTGTGAATTCAATACATATTGCTTCCATGATCCTCCTACTATCAGCTCAACAAAAGGAATTGCCTCTTTGAAATTATATTGCCCTTCCGTCATCCACAGATCGCTGCGGTCTAAAAACAATCCTCCTGCCGGTATAGGGGTAGAGCGTACCTGGTCGAACAATTGTTTAAACTGTGCAGAGCCTGCTGCGGGGCGGCCCTGGTCGGCAAAGGCCCGTGCCGCAGCATGTGCGGCAGCCTCATCGGCTCCTGCACTCCGGGCCTGCACAAAAGCAGCCACATACTCGGGAAACCATTGTGTGCTTGGCTTCCACGCTTCGTTCAGCCGGCGCGCGGTTATGGTGGCATTATAGGCTTCGCCTGCATCTTCCTGCGTGGTATAGCCACGGAGGAACCAGCTTTTGCTACGCAGCTCCAGCTTATACTGCCCTATTTTAGCATCTTTCAGGGAATACCTGTCGCTTCCGGTATATACGGTACTGCCGGTTCCGAAATGGCCGGTAAGCGAAGCTTCAAGATCAGATGTAATCTTATAATGCAGGCTTCCCGATAATTTAAAGTTCAGGGTGTTTGGATTTACCATATCACTTTCTGCATAGCCCGTACGCGAAGCACTTGCCTCAGGAATGATATCATTCCTCAACCCAAAATAAAAAGGAACCATATTGGTAACGGGTCCGCGTAAGGCTTCCGGCAGGGTGCCGATGAATCCCCCGATCTGCGCAGGCGTTGCATTGAGAGGCAACAGTGCATTCATGATCTGAACAATATCTACCGTGCCGCCTGTTGCAGCCAGCACGCCCTGCTGTGTTTGCGTTTGCACCAGTTGCGCAAGGCTCTTCATGCTAAACCCGTTATCGCGCATATTGGTTTCATCGCCATATACATTTATACCATCATAATTGGGATCTGTTTGCCGGTTGCCGGGCAATGTTTTGCGGGTTAGCCGGTCATAATCCTGTGTACTGCTGGCAATCCAGTCTTTGGCCTGTACCAACTGGAAGCCCACTTTAAAGGCAAATTTATTATTGAAAGCCTTAGCCCAGCGTGCCGACCAGTCGTTATACCAGCCCGGTTCGCTGCGTTGCCGCTTATCTACGTGATTCATACCTGTTTTGATCTGGAAGCTAAGGCCCTGGTATTTAAAAGGGTCTTTGCTGTTGATCAGCAATGTGCCATTCACACCGCCCGATCCGTATAATGCTGATGAAGCTCCCGGAAGCAGTTCCATGCTTTCAACATCCAGCTCTGTAAGCCCGGTAAAATTCCCTACCGAAAAGTTAAGTCCGGGCGCCTGGTTATCCATCCCGTCAACCAACTGGTTAAGCCGGGTATTCCCGGAGAAATTAAATCCGCGTGTACTGGGCGTTTTAAAAGTGAGCGATGAGGTGGTTACGTCAACACCTTTCAACTGCGTTACCATATCGTAATAGCTGGTGGCCGGCGTATTGCGGATATTGGCAGCGCTTACTCTTTCAATGGTTACCGGCGATTCCATTGCTTTTGTAGCTGTTCGGGTTGCAGCAACCACTATCTCTTCTCCGAGCACGGAGGAAGGCGTAAGTTCCACTTCAACAGGATCTGTTCCCGTAACCTGCAGCTCTTTTGTTTCAAAACCAATAGAGGAAAAAACCAGGATTACCGGTAGTGACTGACTTGTAGTTAATTTAAAATTGCCCCTCGGGTCAGTAAAAGTACCTTCCGTAGTTCCCTTAATGATCACAGAAACGGAGCTTATAAATTCACTGTTGCTGTTATTCCTGACCGTGCCCGAAACAATAACATTTTGTGAAAAGGAAGAAACTGTGTAAAACAGTAATGCTAAAGCAGTTACGTAACGGCATGTTTTTTTCATAATAAGCAGATTGGTGAAAGATGTTAGCGGCAAATTAACGATTGTTAGCAGATATCAGAAATTTTACCGCCTTTTTTAACCAACAGTTTTCCTCCTGTCAGTATACCATTATTGATTATGCGCGGAAATATTTAGAAACCTGCGTTTTCGCAGTCGTACCGCTTATTGTGATGACAAGATCAATGACGGGTTGTTATACTACAACAAACGACGTTGTTTAAATTATTCGACCAAAAATTTCTTTTTGTTAAAAAACTTTTCTATGTTTATTGCCGGTTTAAATCTGTGCTCCTTCATTCTGCTTACACTACCACACAAGTACGGTACCCATATTTAAAATCCAGTCATTAAGATCATATCCCAAAGCATTTTTATCATTCTGCCGCATGGCATGGCTGTGCCAATCCATCTATCCCAATCTTCAACGCATCCTCCAATATACAATGCATGACCAGTCTGCCGAAGATTTATAACGCAGGCTTTACAAACCGGTCCAATATAATTTGAAACCACGCGGGGTCAAGATTAAAGTGTTGGATTTTTTCAGACCATTTCTATTATCCATTAATTATTCTCTATGAAAAGTTTTTCGGGGAATACCGTTATTGTGTCCGCTCCGGGATATTTCAGCCGGAAGATTGGCCGGGCTAAAATTGTATTGACAATTTTCATTCTGTTCCTTTCCACCGGTATCCGTGCAATCAATCACTATCCTCTTCCTTTACCGGAGCAATACCTGGGCCTGAAGTGGCAACTGGATAAGACGGTTAAAGGTGTACAGTTTTTCTATGCCCTGTCAGTATGTGAAGGCAGCGATATTGTATTTCTCAAATTGAACAATACCAACAAATACCCGGTTAATGTATCGTGGAAGGAAACTTTTGAAACCCAGGTGGAAAAAAATGCCGATGGGAACGGCGACAGGAAAAAAATGATCCTTCAGCCGGGCGAAACATCTGAAGCGGATTGCATCAGCCCGGTTCATAAAGAACTGGTTGTTCCGGCTTCAAAAGCAGTTCCAACTTACGTAGCAGTAATTTCCAAATTCAGTTATAAAGATGTTACCGTGACGAATGCCAATTAAAAAATTCATAACCAACAATCCCAACGTGTATGAAACAATTTCACTTCCTCCCATCTTTGAAAAAAGTTCTTTTGCCTTTCTGGCTTTCCCTCTCCTTAAGTACTTTTTTCATTGCCGCCCATGCCCAGGCGCCCGACAGTAAGGGTACGGATTTCTGGCTTGCCTTCCCCGGAAACTACAGTCCCGGGGTGCTCTCTTTTTTCATAAGCGGGGATGAGAGCACAACAGGCACCGTTTCGGCTCCCGGAACGGGTTTTAGTGCAAACTTTACCGTTACACCCGGCACCGTAACCACCGTTACACTGCCTACGGGCACACTCGAGCTTAACGCTTCGAACGATATAGAAAACAAGGGCATTCATATTGTCGCAGGCAAAGAGGTTACGGTATACGGGTTGAACCGCTACCAGGCTACTACTGATGCCTACCTCGCTTTACCTACCGACATACTGGGCACTTCTTACATCAACCTCGGTTATAAAAACACCAATATTGTTAACAGCACACAGTTTGGCATAGTGGCTGCGCAAAATGCCACCACGGTTACCATTACACCAACGGTTACCACCAGCGGGAGACCTGCGGGTGTACCCTATAATATCGTGCTTAACCAGGGGCAAACCTATCTTTTACGCAATACAGATGCTGCACCACAGGATCTTTCGGGTTCATTGATCACCTCGAACAAACCCATAGCCGTATTCGGCGGTATGCAATGCGCTAATATACCCATGGGATATGTAGCATGCGATCACATTATAGAACAACTTCCCCCCACTACTGCATGGGGCAAAAATTTCATTTCCGTTCCGCTAAAAACACGAACCAAAGGAGATACATTTCGTTTCCTGGCATCTGCCAACGGTACTACAGTTGAAGTGAATGGTTCCATCGTTGCCAACTTAAACAAAGGGCAACTGTATGAGACCATCCTTACTACAGCATCGCAGATCAGGTCAAACAACCCGATACTCGTTGCACAATATTCGAACAGCAGCAGCTTTGATAATGTTACATCCGATCCATTTATGATGCTCATAACCCCCTATGAGCAGTTTCTCGGGAAGTATACTTTTTCTACTCCCGCATCGGGCTTCAGCGGTAATTATGTAAATGTGGTAGCCCCCGCTGCTGCAGTGGGAGCATTAAGGTTAGACGGTGTGATCATACCAGCCGCATCATTTTCAGCGATCGGCTCCACCGGCTTCAGCGGAGCACAATTGAATATCTCCCTGGGGTCGCATACGATCAATGGCTCTAATCTCCCCTTCGGAATTTTTGTATATGGATATGACAGCTACGACTCTTACGGCTATCCGGGTGGCCAGTCGCTGGCTCCTGTGGCCAGTGTAACCAACTTAAGTGTTACTCCATTAACGGGCACCGGTGCAGTGGGCACAGAACATTGTCTGGAAGCGTTGGTAAGGGATCAGTTCAACAATCCGTTGGTGGGCGTTCGGGTAGACTTTACGATCACCGGCGCTAACCCGGGCAGCACCGGCTTTGCCAATACCAACGCCAGCGGTATAGCCAAATTCTGTTATACAGGCACCAACGCAGGTGATGACAACATTATGGCATCTGTAGGTACTATCACCGCGCCGGCTAAATTTACATGGACAAAAACCGCAAGCAATATATATTATTCCAAAGCGGCCGGCAATTTGCATGATGTACTTACGTGGGGCGTAAACCTTGATGGTAGCGGCGCCAACCCAACGGATTTTGGCGATGGTAAGATCTTTAACCTGGCCAATCGTTCAGGTTCTTATACCATGACCGGTAACTGGACGGTGTTTGGCACACTCAATAATCCATCGGGCAGCCAGCTAAAGATCAACGGGTATACCTTATCCATCACTACGCTAACGGGTACAGGGACCTTAACGGGATCTACCACATCCAATCTTGCCGTTATAGGCACCAATGGCGGCAGCCCCGGTAACCTGAACTTTACGGCAGGCGCCGGCAGCAGCTTAAAAATGTTAACCCTGAACCGCACCGGAACAGGCGCTTCCGCCACTATCGGAACCGCATTGAGTATTTATGATGTGCTCAATATTGTAAACGGTGCATTAAATACCGGTAACAAACTAACGCTGAAGAGCAATGCTACCAATACAGCACGTGTGGCTCCGGTAGGTGGAAGTATAAGCGGTAATGTAACCGTAGAACGCTATATACCTGCACGCAGGGCGTGGAGAATTATCAATGCTCCTGTAGGTGGTAATCAAACGGTTAACCAGGCATGGCAGGAAGGTGTAACAACTGCATCTCCCAACTCCAATCCTAATCCGGGATATGGCACATTCATAACCGTGGGATCGGTTGCCAATGGCTTTGATCAGAATATCCTTGGTCAAAGTACTTCATCGCTGAAAAGCTTTACTGCCGCAGGCGCCCTGCAGGTTGTAACCAGCACAAAAACAGCAACAGTTGCCAATAAGCCTTATTTCCTGTTCGTAAGAGGCGACAGAAGTCTTATGATGAAAGACAATACAGTTCCGGCTAACAATACAACACTTCGTGCGAACGGGCCATTGCTGACCGGTAACCAAACCATACCTGTTGGCGCTGCAGGGTTTACAGCAGTAGCCAACCCCTTTGCTTCGCCCATCAATTTTGCAACCATTACCAGGAACAATGTAAAGAACAGCTTCTATGTATGGGATCCAAAGATGGGTGGCACTTATGGTGTAGGCGCTTACGTGAACATCAGCTATAACGGCACCGGCTATGATGTAACGCCGGCTTCGGTGAGCCCCGAAAGCCAGTATATCCAGAGCGGTCAGGGCTTCCTGGTGCAATCTACCGGAGCAGCCGGGAGCATTGTGATCAAGGAATCCGACAAGTCGGCAACACCTGCGCAGAATGTGTTCAGGCAGTCAGCCGGTAGCGATCAGTTGTCAGGTATCAGTAGTGAGCAGTCAGTGGTCAGAGGTCAGGTATCGGCTGTGGGCAATGGGCTGGTATTTGCTCCGGCTAAGAATGCACAGGGGTTAAGGATCAACCTGCAAACCATCAATGATGCCGGAACAAATATCCTGGACGAAGTGTTCACTTCTTACGGCAGGGATTTCTCCAGCGCTATTGATGATATGGATGCCATTAAGATGCCCAATGAGCTTGAAAACCTGGCCATTGTAAGGCAGGGTCAACCGCTGATGGTAGACAGAAGGTTACCGATCAGTGAGGGCAGCGATACGCTTTATCTCAATCTTTCCAACACAACGCAAAGAAGCTATATCCTGGAATTCAATCCCATTGATCTTACGGATGTGGTTTCGGCTACTATTGAAGACAATTACCTGCACACTTCCACAGCAATAAACACAGATGAAAT
>NZ_DAOMOZ010000183.1:0-9900 GCF_035444585.1 Agriterribacter sp. | reverse complement strand
GTTTCCCTTCCCGACGGGGTCTTCACAGCAAGGCAACCGTGGGGAGCGTGACCCCGGCGAATAGAAGCATTATTTAATTTTCAGCATGGGCTTTTTCAGCACCAGGGTCTCATAGCCAGCCCGCAAAGGCTTTTGATGAAGACCCCGGCGCGACTTCCGTTTCCCTTCCCGACGGGGTCTTCACAGCAAGGCAACCGTGCGGAGCGTGATTCGGGCAGGCGTCCGAAAACCCCGCCTGACCGGACGAGCAGGGAATACGGCCCGTTTTCGGAAGGGAGTCCTGATAAACTTTTGCACCATTGTGAATTCAGCTTCATTTCGCTGCTGCTTTCTCATGTACAAACAGGTAGCACAATTGAAACTATTAAATGTTTTTAAGCAAAGTCTTAATAGAATAGCCGCTTTGTAAATATCTATAATTGACTTTTTTCTGCTGGCAGTAGAAATAGAGATGTTTTTTTGTCATTTTTGTGCAGCCTGCCCATCCGGCAGGCGGGCTATATTTTTTGATTCTTTTTATCAAGGAAAAGAAACAAAAATAATTGCGTTTGCCGTTATGACCCAGCATTGTATTTACCGTTGAACAACCCTTTCTCAACTCACTCTTTTATCGTTCAGCAGTTTGTCAATGGCTTCGTTAAAAGAGCCTGCACGGGTAACTTCGCCTGCATTCACAAAAAATATTTCATCGGCATTGCGGATGGTGTTTAAGCGATGTGCAATGATGATGCGGGTAGTGTGAGCAGGCAGCTTGTTCAATATTTCTCCCAGCAGTTGTTCAGTAACGGTATCTATATTGGCGGTGGCCTCATCCAAAATGAGTATCTCGGGGTGGCGCAATACGGCACGCATAAAAGCGATCAGTTGCTTTTGCCCCAGGCTGATGCTTTCTCCGCCGGAAGATACACTGGTGAGCAACCCGTTTTCAAAAATGGTGAGCAGGGTTTCCAGCCCGGCTTCCGTGATGACCTGTTCCAGTTGTTCATTGCTGTAATGCCGGTACTGCTCATTACCGTATAAAATATTATCCTTTACCGTACCGGTAAATAAAAAAGGATCCTGCAGTATAAACCCGATCTTTTTTGAAAGCGCTTCCGGCCCATACTCACGGATGTCTTTACCATCAAGCAACACAGTGCCTGAGGTGGGATCGTATAACCTTGCGATCAGTGAAGCCGTGGTGGTTTTTCCTCCGCCGGTGGGACCTACAAAAGCATAGGTTTTGCCTTTTTGCAACTGCAGACTGATATTGTGCAGTATCTCCTTCCCCTCCGTGTAGCCGAAGTGTACGTTCCTGAATTCCACGATGGATTGCGAAGATGGTTCAGCAGCAACGCCTTTCAGCACGGCCAGGTTGGTATCCAATGAAAGGATATGCCCAATCCGATCCCACCCGGCCAGCGCCACCTGGAAACTGGCCCACAAGGTGGCAAGCTGCCGCAGCGGGTTATAAAAGAGAGTAGCATAAGCCAGGTAGCTGACCAGTAATCCAATGGAAAAACTGCCGGCGGCGATCAGGTGTATGCCATACAGCAATACAACCAACTGCGCCAGTGCCGACAACAAGCTGTATACAGGCAGGAATATATTGTTTGCCAGCCCGGCACCTACAGCCGTGGTATAGTTTTGCAGGTTGGCTTTAGCAAAACGTTCCCTGAAATAATCGCGGCGGTTGAATGCAACGATCACTTTAAAATTGTTCAGGCTTTCCTGGATCTCTGCGCTCATTCCACCCACGCTTGTCATGTTCACGGCATTCTTTCTTTTTACCCAGGGCGATACCAGCTTTGTAAATATTAAAATAAGCAATGCGGGTATAAGCGTAGCCGCTCCCAGCTTTACATTAATGATCAGCAAAAAAATACCGGCTCCCGTCATGGTTACAATGCTGCCGATGAACTGCATTAAGGATTGAGAGAAAAATGTATTGAGCCTATCCGTATCATTATTAACCCGTGAAATAAGATCGCCTGCTTTGTTGGCATTGAAAAACGCAACGGGCAAAACCTGCAGCTTATTGAATATGACGTTGCGCAGGGTAAACAACAGGCGCTGCCCCACTCCACCCATCAATTGTGTTTGGTAATAACTGGTAAACAGGGCAAGCAAATAAACAGCCAGCAGTATGCCCGAGAACTGCAGTACGCCCTGATACTGCTTTTGCTGCACATAATGATCAATGGTATATCCTATCAATAACGGTCCCAGCAGATTGAATGCAGCGTTCAGCACTATAGCCAGCAGCGCCAGCAATAAATTCTTCTTCTCATGCGCAATAAGCTGCAGCAAACTTTTAAGCGCAGCATAGGTTGATGTTTTTTGCTGCGCTCCCGAAAGCGTATTAAGATTGTAATTCATAATGGCTGGTACTTTGTTGTGCTTTCAATAGCTGTACATATTCGGGACTGGTACGCACCAGTGTTTCATGCCTGCCATGAGCAATAAGCTCACCCTGCATCAACAATATGATCTGGTCATATTCTTCCACAGTGGCAATTTTTTGTGTAACAGAGATCAGTGTCAGGCCGGGGTAATTCCGCTGCAGGTTTTCTATAATCTTCTTTTCAGTATTGCTGTCCACCCGCGCTGTAAAGTCATCCAACAACAATATTTTAGGGTCAATAGCCAGTGCGCGGGCCAGCATGATCCTTTGTTTTTGTCCGCCCGAAAGGCTGGAACCTCTCTCCGAAACAATGGTACTCAATTTGTCAGGCAGCAGGTCAACAAATTCTTTCAGCTCCGCTGTTTCCACCGCTTTTTCAAGTGAGGCATCGGTTACCGTATCGCTGAATGCAATGTTTTCACGAATGCTCATATTGAAAATAATGCTGTCCTGGAAAACAAACCCAACCTGACTGTAAAAAGATTCACTGTTGTGGCGCTCAATACTTTCATCATCAAACCGGATGGTGCCGGAGCGGGGCTTTACCAGTCCTGTGAGCAAATACAGCAATTGCGTTTTACCGGCGGCAGTGGGGCCGATGATCGCGGTTTTTGTTCCCTTTTGTATCGTGAAAGATATATCTTTCAAAACAGGCTGCTGCTCATACACCAGGTTTACATTCTTCAATTCAATTTTGCCCTGCAACGCCTGCTTAATTGTTCCCGTTTCGGCCTGGCCGGGTGTTTCAATCACCATTCTTATACGGTCGTACGAAGCGGCAGCCTGCGCTATTACATTGCTCATGAAGCCAATAACAAGTATAGGAAAGATGAGCATGGATAAATAGCTGTTGAAAGCGGCAAAATCACCGAGGCTCATACTGCCGCTGATCACAAAGCGACCACCCATGGCAAGAATGGTTAGTGCAGCCATGTTAGCGGTGAAAGTGATCACCGGAATAAGTCCCGCAAAAAGCCGCAGGATGGCAAGTCCGAAGCTTTTGGCTTTGGTATTCGCACCAAGGAATTTATTATACTCCAGCTGCTGCGAATTTACCACACGGATCAGCGCTGCACCCAAAATGCTTTCATTGATCACCTTATTCAACCGGTCAATCACCGCCCTGCTTTGAATGAACAATGCCCGGACCTTGCGCAGCACAAGAAAAAAAGTGACGCCGATAATGGGTATAATGGCTATGATGCATAAAGCCAGCTTCCAGTTGATGCTGATGAGCAATATGCTGGCTCCAACAATAATGAATATGGAAGAAATGACCGACACAATGGCCTGGGATATGAACATCTTGATAGAGTCAACATCTGCCGTAAGATTGGTGAGCAGTTTGGAGGGATTGGCCTGTTCAATAAAAGCGGCCGTTTGAATCGATATCTTATTGGAGAGTTTCGTTCTCAGGTCGCGTGCCACCCTTTCTGAAGCATAGGTTTGTATGATGCTCTGCAGGTAGGTAAAAACAAAGATGAACAGTATGGCGAGGCTGAACCTGATAAGCACAGGATCCAATGCAAATACACCTGCAGTAAAAGCGTCAATGGCATCTGCTATGATCTTTGGGAGCAGCAGGTTGATGGCATTGCTGAGCAGGGTAAACAGCAACAGCACAACTACCAACCCCCTGTAAGGCTTTAGTAAACTGAGCACTCCCCGCTTTTGACCCATTGTTCCTGCATTTTGTGTACGGCTGAATATATATACTGCCAGCAAATAAAAGATGCAAATGTAAGCTGATTTATAAAAGTGGCGTTTATGTTAACAGCTGGTTAATGGAACGGTGAGGGATTGGGCAGGAGGAACGAGGTGTGGGGCGTAAGGTGTGGGATTGTAAGGTAAGAGATCATAAGGCATGAACAGGCAACCTGTAAGGCCTGCTGTGAGCACTCCTTACAGGTTGCTTATAAATTTTTGTCGGGTCATTTCCCCAGCGGATGTTCCTTCAGCAATTTTTCCGGCGTATAAAACCCTTCCACATTTTTCACTTCCGCTCTTACCTGTTTAACCTTTTCGGGCTGTACAGGCGCCGCCTGGTTGCCAAACGAATTCCGTACATACGTTAATACCGCTGCTACCTCTTCATCATTGAGCAAGCCTTCAAACGGTGTCATGGGCACCTGCCCCGGGTATTTTCTGCCACCTACTTCCAAAGGCCCCATAAGTCCCTTCAACACCAGCTTTATTAAACGGTCTTCATTGCCGTTCACCCATTTTGTACCGGCAAGCGGCGGATAGCCGGCAGCAAACAATCCCTTGCCATCGGGTTGGTGGCAGGTATTGCAATAGCCGTCGCGGGCATATATTTCCTTACCTTTTTTATACAGTTCCAGGTCATTACCTTTCAATGATGATACGATCTGTTCTTCTTTATGCTCTTTTACCAGCTTACCATTCAAATGCGCCACGGCAGCTTCGTGCGCATGCACCATCCATTCGTCTAAGGGCATCTTTGCAGCTTCTTCCAGTATGGGCATGCCTTTTTCTTTTCCGATCCACGAAGCGGCAACAATGGCTTCAAGGCGCACCCTTCCATGCGGATCGCGGGCAGCCTGCATCAGCAGATCAGCCTGGTCGGCTACCTGGTGGCCGGTATAACGTACAACGTTAACCGCTGCCGCTCTTGCGTGGTAATCTTTTGCATGGAGCATTTCCCTTAATAAATCCTGGTCAACCCCATCCAGCCCCCAGCTTACCCACAATGCTTCCAGCTTATGGTGCTCATACCGCGGATCATTCTTATCGAGTGCAGCAACCCATTTTTTCAGTTTGGGCAACACTTCGCCGGCATCCCTGCCTCTCAGCTCACGGCGTGTGCGGTAGCGGCTACGGTATTCCGGCAGCTTGAGATTATCCAGCAACACTTCAACCGTAGCTCCGTCTATTTTAGCAGGCGTTACCAGCGGCCGTGAAGGATAAGTAATCCTGTAAACCCTTCCGTGCATATGATCGCGCAGCGGATCCCTTGCATTGTGCTGCATGTGCCCGATGAGTATATTGTGCCAGTCAATTACGTAAAGCGATCCGTCGGGTGCGAACTCCATATCCACAGGCCGGAAATTCCGGTCTTCACTAACCAGCAGGTCTACGCGATGATGGCTTTTATACCCAGTGCCACTGTCTTCTATAACATGTTCTTTTGTTCCCAGGAAGCCAATGGTATTGTTGATCAGCATGTCGCCCTGCACTTCATCGGGAAAATGGCGGCTGGAAATGAATTCCAGTCCCGAAGTGGGACGCACTTTATGTGCCTCCTCTATTAAATTGAAAGATTTGTGCGTAGCTTCTCCATATCTTGGCAGCACAGTACCCGGCATCATCCAGCGCACATCGGGACCGGAAGTTTCTGCAAAAAAAGGCTGGCCCCAGTCGTCGAATGCTATGCCCCAGGGGTTGGGGATGGAAAGCTGTGCCGTACGTTCCAGTTTATGGAGCTGCGGAGCATAGCGGTAAAACCCGCCATTGGTAGCGCGTACAGGTCCGTAAGAGGTTTCTACATTGGTATGCAGGAATACACCTTCACCACTGTAAATAGCACCGGAGGGATCGGCTGTAAAAGCATGGCTGTTGTGATGCGTATCATGATCATCAAACCCACTCAGCAAAATCTCCACCTTATCGGCCTTATCATCGCCATCTGTATCGGTAAATAACTTAAGATTGGTGCCCTGCGAAACATACACACCTTCGGGAGCCATTTCAAAACCCAGCGGCAGGTGCAATTTATCTGCAAAAACCTTGAGCCTGTCGGCTTTTCCATCCGCATTTGTATCTTCAAGAATAACGATCTTATCATCCGGTTTGGGATCACCCGGTTTATAATGCGGGTAACTGGGCATAGTAGCTACCCACAGGCGTCCTTTATTGTCGAATGACATTTGCATGGGCTTTGCCAGCTCAGGAAATTCCTGCTCGGAAGCAAAAAGCTCAATCTTGTACCCTTTAGGTACTTTAAGCTTACTAAGTGCTTCTTCACCATATAAATAGGTTAAGCTGCCGTTTGCTTTAGGGTTATAATTGGTTTTAACAGGAGGCAATGTCCTGGTGTTTTTGTCAGCGGCGGCTACATCCATTTGCTCGCCTTTGCCTGCTGCCAGCCATACGGCAGTGTCGCGGATCGCCGTCATTTGACGGATCTTTTCTATTTCGGCAGGATAATTATCGGGTCCAAAAGGATTATACCGGCGGCCATATACATGTACGCCATTGGGGATCTTATAATCGTCGTGCCACATCCAGTTCTTTTCATTTACCGCCGCCAGCACCAGGGCCCTGTTGGCTTCTGCCTTAGGTGAAACCTTACCAAAAATTTCATCAGCCAGTAAAACGGACAATTTTTTGTAGCCTTCATCATTCAACTGCGAGCCGTCAATCGTTAAATCTTCCTTATCGGAATCAAACCATTTTTTGGAAGGAGCGAAAGCATCCACAAAAAGCACGTTGTTCGAATCGGCAACCGCCTTCATGCCCTGTGTATACAACGAAAGGTTTTCATTTTCCTTTTTGCCGTTGGGGAGATCGTATTTACCGGACAGATCTTCAAAAGCAACAGGCGACACGATCGCTACCTGCGGAGAAGAGCTGCCATTGTAATGCTGACTGAGCGTATGTTTGATAAATGCATCCAGCTCGGCTTTATAATTTTCCAATCCTTCCTTTCCCTGGAAGGATTCATTGTATCCGAAGAAAGCGATGATCACATCGGCCTTATGACGGGTAAGCCACTGATCGGGCGATTCAAAATGGCCTTCGCTTCCCGAAGGAGTTGCGAGCTCTGTTTGGAATTTTTCCGCACCCGGGAAAGCCCAGGGATCGTTCCTTGCCGCATGCGGCCGGAAGCCGGGCGTATTGCCGCCATCACAAAAATTACGGATATACAGCATACTATCGGGATAGCGTACCTGCATTTCTGTTTCAAAATGCCCGAAGTTCATCATCCGCGATCCCAGGTTATTGCCCACCAGGGCTATGCTGGTATGCTTTTTAATTTTGAGCGGTTCATGCTGGTCAGAACGGCAGGCGGTAAATGCAGCGATCATTAATCCAAATAAAAATACAAGGGTTGCAGTACTTTTTGCGTGCGGGTTTGTCATTTCAATTTTGTGGTTTAGAATTCATAAAAATATGAGTTCATAGCCTAAATGCCCAATTTTTTTCAAACCGGCAGCCGATGCTGTTCAACTTAAGTACACCCAGGCAAAAAAGAGACGGGGTGCAAAAGAAGCGTATAAATCGGGGGCAATAGCATTGTTTTCACCTGCCATTTTTTACCCAACATGAAAGTGGACGGCGAACCTGCCGCCCACGGATAACCGCCCCGTTTTTGTACCTGACTTAATCTTTATCCCGTTAACGACCTATTAACTACTCATCAACCACCGCATGGCCGTGATTTTGAATCTGTTTGGGTAGCCATCAAATTTGTAACATTTACCTTTCCCCTTACCGATATGGTTACATAAGTATCCCCTGTTTCAGTAACCACTCCCCCGAACTGGTTAGCGAGGAGTTGCGACACAATTTCATCTCCGGTGAGGGGCACACTCCCGCGCTTTGCCGATACCCTTATCTTTTGCACATAAAACACCACCACATTGCGGTAAGTTTGCACGGCATCATAAGTATCCACGGATGTATATGGCGGAACTTCAACCGTTCTGGCTACTCCAACCTCCGTTGTTTCCGTCCTGCTCGTATCAAAACGGCTTGTGTTCGTTTTCATTTCAGAATGGGTAAACGTATACCCGGCCGATAAGGTAAGATCTCTGCTCATGCCCGCCACCCCGAAAAGATCGGCGTTAACGCCCATGCTTATTGACATATCCACTCTTGCCTCATGCTGCGCGGTCACACTGAAGCTTTCCTCCGCTGATGCAGTGATGGTAGTGCTCCTTGTATCTTTCTTCTCTACGATTTGTGATATCTTCACCGCCCCGCAATTGTTAATGGTAGTAGCTACTGCAAAATCAAGTTGCGCGGGCGGCATAATAGGCTGATCATAAGAGATCCCCATGTTCTGGGCAGTCCATACAATATCTACGGGAATTAACCTGAATTTTACGGCAGTCATTCCATCGGTTTTTAAACCACCTAATATAGCATCCTTATTAACCTTTATAGGATAGTGATCATACGATTTAATGGTAATTGCTCCCTCATCATCCTGGCTGAAGATAAATTTATAGTTATCAGACGCCTGCGGCGGATCGGGAAAAGTTTGCACCGTATTCTGGTAAACATCCACATACTGCGTTCTTTTACCTTCAGCCTTTATATAAAAAGTGGAATCATTCCCCGCAGGCTCAAAAGTGAAGATCTGCCCCGCCTGATCATTTGCTTCGTCATTTGGATGAATATAATTCCGCAATCCTATGAACGGGTTTTCGTATGCTTTTAACGGATCCTTCCCCAATAGCCCGCCACTTATCATGTTGTAACTATATGTCCATATGCCTCCGCCTTCATACCCTACCGCGGGCAGAGCCTGGATAACATAAGGCGTTCCGGGGATTATCTTTAATGGGGGTACCACCTTTGCCTTTGAAGTTTCTACCAAAATCGGTTCCGTATTTGCGCTTACCGGCAAACTGTTTTCTTTTAGTTCGGCCAGCAGCGCATCTTCTTTATCATACACTTTTATGGTTACCGGAACCCCTTTGGCAAACTGTTCCACGTCTTTTTCCGAGACACTGTCTTTGGGAATATGCCATATAACAAGATTGGTAAACGCATCCACCTCCACATGGTTGTCCGAAAAAGAAAAGGATTGTCCGTTTGTTACCGACAGGGAGATATAAGATGGCGTATATCCTTTTTTTGCTATCGGTCTTGTATCTATTATCAGGCCGATCTGGCCGCTGCTCACGGGTATATTCAGCGCACTTGTATCCAGTTGGGTGATCACCGGCCCGGATGGACCATCTACCTTATTTTTTTTGCAGGAGGCAACAGCCAGCCCTGTTGCCAGGCAAACTGTAATGTAAAGCAGTAACTTGTTCATGATAATCAGTTTTAGCAGGTTTAAAAAGTGTCGGGCAAACGGACAGGTAAGCGCCTGCTAAACTAATTGCTCCTTGCGGCGGGTATACGGGAATGTATGTGAACAACAATGTTTTGTATGTAAGCGAACAAAATGCGGTACGGGTATTGGCGCAAGGCAAACGCATCTGAAAAAAGTATGGCAATTATTGATGTGAAATCGGTCAAAATTCCAAACCCTGCTTAATATCCCGGGTAATTGAATGGGTTATTTCCGGCTATCACATAGCGTCCCTACAGGACGCATGCAACCTATATCCCCTGGATCTACCAATCTGTCATCCCTACGGGATGATAAAGGATAAGCATTTAAAAAATGCAAATCAATAAATGAGCACAAATCAGTTTAGATGCGTTTGCCCTGGGTATTGGCGACCTTAGCTACTAAAAAAAACTTACTTTCATGAAAACCCCGTTGTTGAATTGCAGAACACCGGAAATACAGAAAAGAGATGACCGCGAAAACATCA
>NZ_DAOMOZ010000182.1:0-9936 GCF_035444585.1 Agriterribacter sp. | reverse complement strand
GGTGGTGGTAACCAACAGTGAAGCTACAAGGCTTACACTGAGTAGTGAAACGATTGAAATATCAAGCGTGCTCCCACTTACCTGGCTCTACTTTACGGCATCCAATTGTTCAGATAATATGTGCCTGCAATGGCAAACGCAAAACGAGCAGCATACTTCTCATTTTGAAATAGAACGAAGTGTTGACGGACAAAACTTCATGCAGCTTTCCAGGGTTACTTCACAAAACAAGCCCGGTACGCATATCTACAATACCACGGATGATTCTCCTGCTTACGGTACCAATTATTACCGCATCAAACAGGTTGACTTTGACGGAAGGTATTCCTATAGTGATATTGTAAGTGTAAAAGTGATGAACACAGGTAAATGGACCATCAGCCCCAACCCGGCTAATGATTTTATTGTACTGAGCGGTACAGACAAAGCTGAAAGAGTAATTCTGTACAGCATCAGCGGGCAAATGCTGCGCCAGTGGCAACATGTAACCGCTAACCAGCAACTTTATATTTCAGACCTGCAAAAGGGAATGTACATAATAAAAGTATTACATCGCAATGGTGAGGCTGTGCATAAAATAATCAGGCAATAAAATCATGCGCTTCAAAGCCGGTGATTTATGATCACCGGTTTTATTATGTATATTCACCATTCTGCCCTTGCATTGGCGGTTACGGATATATCTGCAAAATCTTTTTCTAAGTATTTGTAATACCCCGTAATGGCGATCATGGCAGCATTATCGGTGCAGTATTCAAATGCAGGAATAAATGTATTCCATTGCTGCTTTTCGCCCATCTCTTTAAAAGCTTTGCGTAAGCCGCTATTGGCGGATACGCCCCCGGCCAGGCAAATATTTTTAACGCCGGTTGTAATAGCGGCCTTTTTAAGCTTATTCAATAAAATGGAAACGATCCGGGCCTGTATGGACGCACAAATGTCTGCAAGATTATTATCAATGAATGATTTTCTTTCTGCTTCGGTAGCCAAAAATGTTTCTTTAAAAACATAGCTTTTGCCTGCATTTTGCAAAAAATATAAAATGGCTGTTTTAACCCCGCTGAAGCTGAAATTAAAACCCGGTATTTGCGGTTCAGGAAAAGAAAATCTGTTGGGATTACCGTCTTTCGCATATTTATCGATCAATGGACCACCGGGATAGGGAAGCCCCAATAATTTGGCCGATTTATCAAAGGCTTCTCCTGCCGCATCATCTATGGTTTCGCCTATTACTTTCATTTGCAGGGGCGATTGGCACAAAACGATCTGTGTATGTCCACCGCTCACCGTTAAACATAAGAACGGGAAAGAAGGTTTGGGGTCGTCAATTAAATTAGACAGTACATGCGCCTGCATATGGTGCACGGCAATTAATGGTTTGTTTAAGGCCAATGCCAGTGATTTGGCGAACTGCGATCCCACCAGCAATGAGCCGATCAAACCCGGCGCCTGCGTGAACGCAATGGCGTCCGTATTCTCCAGGCGGTGCCCGGCTTTGTGTATTGCCGTATCAACTACAGGCACTATATTTTGCATATGCGCTCTTGAGGCCAGTTCGGGCACCACGCCACCGTATTGTTCATGTATTTTTTGCGAGGCAATAATATTGGAAAGTATGTTTCCGTTCCGGCAAACACTTGCTGAAGTTTCATCGCAGGAGGATTCAATAGCCAGAATAGAAATATCACTGCTATCTTTTTGCATGCGCAAAAATAACAGATTATGCAACTATAAGTGCCAATAAAAACAGGAGCATTACTGCTGCACGTAGCTGATTGATTTTATACTGACCGGTACCGAAACATTTGCCGGGGTATATTTTGAAGAATCTACATTATAACAGATCGTAACTTTTTGGCCGGCAGCTAAAATAATGTCTTCGTTCATAGCAGAAGGCTGTAATATTTTATTGTGCTCGGTTATTATACCCAGATAGCTTCCCGATGAGTCTGTAATAAGCTCTATTTTTCCCGATACCTGGTTATTGCAAACAAAATCATCTTTTTCTTTAGAAAAAATGAATAAAAGAAAAGAGGTAATGCCAAGGGACACCACGTATAAAAATTTTATCATAGGATAATTTTAATATTGGAGGTTAAAGCAGTCCTGTGTTGATAACGAAGAAAGTGGAGTTATAGTATAATAACAGTATATAACAGGGGTTGAAAGATATCAAATAATATAGAGATCCATTCAAATACAGTTACTTAGACCGTATAGCCACAACGGGATCCATACGGGCAGCAACAGTGGCGGGTATTATCCCGGCCAGCACCCCAATGGCAATACATATACTTATGGCGAGCGCCAGTATATTATAGGAGATATAAACATTAAAATTAAGCGGGCCGCTTAAAAGCTGGGCCATTAAAAATACCAGTAGCAGTCCGATAGCGCCGCCGATGAAGCAGATGAATGCCGATTCGAGCAGGAATTCCGATAAAATCGTTCTGCTCTTGGCTCCAACGGCCTTTTTTAACCCTATTACAGGCGTTCTTTCCCTTACCGTTACAAACATGATATTGGCAATTCCAAAAGCGCCCACAACCAGGCTCAATAATCCTATGAGCCATCCGCCCAGCTTTACACTGGAAAAAAGTTTGGTAACTGCATCGCTGAAATCACTTACGGCATTCAGTGAAAAATCATCTTCCGTTCCGGGGCTTAAACGGTGAACGGCTCTTAATGTTCCCCGAAGCTCATCTTTAAAGGCTTCAGTGGTTACATTGGGTTTGCCCTGTACCATAATGGTAGGGCTCGAATAACGCTCTTCGAATATCGTTCTGAAAAACCGGTAAGATAAAATGACACAGTCATCAAAATTCCACCCGCTTACCAATAAGCTTTTTCCCTGCTTTTTAATTATGCCTACAACGTTTATTCTTTTGTTTTTTATGCTTATTGTTTTACCAAGCGCTCTTTCGGCTGAGCCAAAAAGTTTGGCAGCATTTTCATAGCCCATTACAGCGCTTGCAGACCCTCTTTCCATATCCGATAAAGTGAGATAACGCCCGTATTGAATTTCAAAAGGCTGGATGGAATTGAATTCTTCCGTTACTCCATACAAAGCAACATTCTGGATCATATCTTTTCCGTGAATTACATTTTGTCCCTGGACCTGGAGGGTAAAAGCTATATTGTCTATGGTATTGGTTTTAGCACGGATGAAACGCATCTCATCGTATTTAGGGGAAGGTCGTTTTACATATTTCCACCAGGGATACTCGCCATCCCCGCCTCCCGAATAATCCCACTTATCAATATAAATGGTATTGGAACCTAAACTGTTTATTCCTTCCTTGATGTTTTTTTCGAGACTGTCAACAGTAGTCAGTACGCCTATAATGCAGAATATGCCAATGGTTACTCCAAATAACGAAAGGAACGTACGTAATTTATTGTTTCTTAATTCCTGCCAGGCTAACCGGAAACTGGCAGCTAATATCTGGAGCGTTTTAAGCATGTATCAAAATTAATCACATTAGCCCGAATTATGCTTTTTTCTTCCTTGCCGCTTTTTTAGGCGGATTTGCTTTAAGCTCCTCTATTGTTTTGAGTGCTTCTTCTATGGTTATATCCGCCGCCCTTTCCTGCTGTTCTTTGCTGAGCTTATAGTTGCGTAATCCCTGCTTCAGGTAAGGCCCGTAAGGTCCACGCAAAACCTGTATTTTTTCTTTTTCAAAAACCTTAATGGTCCTTTCCTCCTTGGCTTTTCTTTTTTCAACGATAACAGGTGTAGCTTCTTCCAGTGTTATGGTGTAGGGGTCAAATTCTTTGCTGAGTGAATAGAATTTTTTATCGTGCGCGATATACGGACCGAACCTTCCGATGCTCACTGTTACATCGGTATCTTCAAATTTACCCAGGTTTCGCGGCAGTTTGAACAGGTCCATAGCCTCTTCCAGCGATATGGTTTCAATGCTTTGCGTGGCTTTCAGTTTGGCAAACCGCGGCTTTTCTTCATCTTCCGTACTGCCGATCTGTACCATAGGGCCATAGCGCCCCATGCGGGCTATAACAGGCTTCCCGCTTTGTGCATCAACACCCAGTTCTCTTTCGCCTCTGATTCGTTCCGCCGTTTCAATGGTGTTGTCTACATCTTTTTTAAAGGGAGCATAAAAATCGCTCAGCATCTTATTCCACTTTATCTTTCCCTGCGCTACTTCATCAAACTCTGCTTCAATCCTGGCGGTAAAGCCATAATCCATAATGTCGTCGAAATACTGCTTTAAAAAATCCGTTACCACAAGCCCGAGGTCGGTTGGAAAAAGTTTTGATTTTTCAGCACCGGTTGTTTCCTGTTCAGTAAGTTGCGTTATTTTATCTGCTTTCAGCAGCATTATGCGGTAATCTCTTTTTACACCTTCTTTATCCCTTTTCTCTACATACCCGCGTTTTAAAATGGTAGAAATGGTTGGTGCATAGGTAGAAGGACGCCCGATGCCCAGCTCTTCTAATTTTTTAACCAGTGAAGCTTCGGTAAAGCGTGGCGCCGGTCTTGAAAACCGTTCCACAGCTTTCATTTCCCTGAATTCTACCTGTTGGTTTACTTCGAGGGGCGGCAGCATACCTTCTGCCGTTTCATCATCATTTATGTCTTCTTCATCCCTGTCTTCGCGGTATACTTTCAAAAATCCTTCAAATTTCAGCACTTCGCCCTGCGCGGTAAGGTCTTCTTTGTTGGTTGAGATATTGATCTTTGCTATTGTTTTTTCCAGCTCAGCATCTGCCATCTGGCTGGCCATTGCGCGTTTCCAGATCAGGTCATACAGCCTCCGGCAGTCTGCGTCTTCAACAGTAAGCGTTTCCATAGCTGTAGGGCGGATAGCTTCATGTGCTTCCTGTGCCGATTCGTTTTTATTTTTGAATTTCCGCACCTGCACATATTGTTGGCCGTACTGCGATTTAATTTTAGCCGAAATATCGCTAACTGCTGTTTCACTGAGGTTTACACTGTCGGTACGCATATAAGTAATATGCCCGTTTTCATACAGCTTCTGCGCCAGCAACATCGTTCGGCTTACCGAATAGCCCAGTTTGCGTGAAGCTTCCTGCTGCAGGGTAGAAGTGGTAAAAGGAGCGGCAGGCGATTTTTTGGCCGGTTTTATTTGTATATCTCTTACGGTATATTGTGCGCCAACGCAGGTTTGCAAAAAGCTTGCGGCATCTTCCGCCACGGAATAACGGCTGCCCTCTGCTTTAAAAGTAACGGGCTTATTGCTGATGTCTTTAGCGGCGAATAAAGCTTCTGTTTTAAAAGTGCTGGTGCTTTTGAAAGCGTTGATCTCCCTTTCTCTCTCGGCTATTAAACGTACCGCCACACTTTGTACCCTCCCGGCACTGAGGTTATTGCGCATGCTCATTTTGCGCCAGAGCACCGGCGACAATTCAAATCCCACGATCCTGTCCAATATGCGGCGTGCCTGCTGGGCATTTACCAGGTTCATATCCAATGAGCGGGGCGACTGAACCGCAGCCCGGATAGCAGGCCTGGTTATTTCATGAAAAACGATCCGTTTGGTGGTTGCGGGATCCAGTCCCAGCACCTCACACAAATGCCAGCTTATGGCTTCCCCTTCACGGTCCTCATCTGTTGCCAGCCACACTTCGCCACTTTTTTTTGCCAGGCTTTTCAGATCTTTTACTACCTTCTCCTTTTCTTCCGGGATAATGTAACGGGGCTCAAAATGATTGTTAACATCAATGCCCATATCATTCTTCTCCAGGTCGCGGATATGTCCATAGCAGCTTTTAACCTCAAAATCTTCGCCGAGGATCTTTTCAATGGTTTTTGCCTTTGCCGGTGATTCTACTATCAATAAATTCTTTGCCATCGTATTGCTTAAACTCAATGATTAATTGATGCAATATTAAAGTAAACCATTAAAAAACAAAAAAACCATCATTTATAAAAAGTGAAGAATGCGGTCTACCGTCTTCCTGTCGCGGTATATTCTACGGTGACCCAATCCGTTGGAAACAATGAATGTGATATGCGGATGATCGTCATTTTTAACTTTTTCAACATCACTGAAAGGAGTTATATCATCCTGCTCATCGTGCATCCATAATACGTTCGCTTTTATGTTTTGCATAGCCCTTCTTATGGAAAAGTATTCGGGTTTTATACCGCTTTTATCCACTACCAGTTTGTTAAATGCCTGTCTCACTTTTCCGTTCATATGAAGCAACCGGAAGAAGCCGTCTATGGCAGTGGTCGTTTCTGTGGCAGGAGCGATCAGTACGGTCTTCGTTTTCTCGCTGTGCGGAACGGTTTCCAGCAGGTGTGCAACTGCCAGTCCGCCAAAGGAATGTGCAATATAAGCATCAAATGGACCGTATTCGCTTACAATGTGCTGCAGCGTTTGCACATACAGGGGCAAAGTAATCTCTTTCCCGGTGCTTTTGCCATGTGCCGGGGCATCAAAGGCCACAATCTCATATCCTTTCTCCATTAAAGGACAAATGAACCCGTCGAAATTCCGGGCAGAAGATCCAAAACCGTGTACTATCAATATTTTTTTGGGCGAAGGATAGTCCCACCTGTAGCCACGAACGGACAGGCCGCTCATGCTGAATGAAATCAGTTCCGCTTTTTTAATAATGGCAGAAGAGGTTTGCTGCTTTCTGCGCCGCGGTGTACAAAATAATGTAAAAGCTTTTTGAGCTGCTTTTTGAGGCGAAATGAGAGCGATCAGCCATAGCCTGGTTCTTATGTATGTCAATACAATTTTATGTGCGGGCTTCATTTGTAGGGGAATATCAATGACAAACAGCAAAAGTAAAGGAGTTTAGCGCTAATTTGCAATAATGAGAATTGTTATAATAGGCACCGGGAATACAGCAACAGTATTGGGGCGGAAGGCATTGCAGTGCGGGCACCAGGTGGTGCAGGTTGTTGGACGGAATGCCGCGCATGCCCAAACCCTGGGACTATTGTTGCAGGCGCCGTACAGTGATAGCTTTTACGAGATTACTGACGATGCTGACATATATATAATAGCCGTTTCCGATGCTGCCGTTTCCGATATAGAAAACTGGCTACCAATACAAATTAAAGGCATAGCAGTACATACAGCCGGCGCTGTCAGCAAATCGGTACTGAAAAATGCAGCCGGCAGTTACGGTGTGCTATATCCCCTGCAAAGCCTCCGGAGCGACAGGCATGCCATCCCGGAAATACCTTTATTGATAGATGCAAACTCACCGGGTGCCCTGCAAAGCATTCAAACCTTTGCAGCATCTCTTTCCGGCAAGGTGTATTGTGCAGATGACGATGAAAGAATGAAATTGCACCTGGGTGCAGTTATCGCCAATAATTTTACCAATTACCTGTACACCCTTACCCAGGATTTTTGTGCAGGGGAATCGCTCGATTTTTCACTTTTATTGCCGCTGCTGCATGAAACGGTTCAGAGGCTTGAGCAATACCCTGCCAGGTTGATGCAAACCGGACCCGCAATACGGAATGACCGGGATACCATAGCAAAACATTTATCCCTGTTGAAAGACTTCCCGGTTCTGTCGGGATTATATGCTCAACTGTCGGGCAGCATTTCTGCCTATTATAATGAGCTACAGGCGGGTTGAATTTAGATTTGAAATTCAATGTCGTTTAGTTAAGGATTGGGTATAGAATAACCGCCTGCGAATGCAGTTCCTTGCTGAATCAGCAAAATAGGCTCTAAGCTATTAAAAGCCTATTGCTATTCCCTTAATGTTGAGGGGGCTTCTTTACTTTTTTTGCGGAAAAAAAGTAACCAAAAAACCGCCCGAAAACGATTACTGCCCGTTTTCGGGGAGAAGCCCTGATAGAGCTTTTGTACTTCTGTGACTTCAGCTTCATTTCGCCGCTGCTTTCTCATTCCTAACAGGTGGACAGGGGCTTTAATTTATTGTGAAATAAAAGTGAGATAAATTTTGAAGAATTATAACCTGTGACCTGAATGCAGAGGTCTATCAGATCGCACTAATTAAATGACATCGGATTTGAAATTTCAGCAGTCCGCGTTTATCTTCACGCCATGAAACTGGTTGGCGCATTTTTAAGACTCATCAGGTATCCCAATCTTATCTTCATTGGCATTACACAGTTTCTTTTTTATTTCTGTATTCTTTATCCGGCTATACACCCCGAAGTATTTTTTGCAGATGAATTCAGCTTGTTTCTTTTGCTGGTGGCTTCTTCGGTAAGCATAGCCGCAGGCGGATATGTGATCAATGATTATTTTGATCTGAGTATTGACCAGGTAAATAAGCCGGACCGCATTGTGGTAGAAAAGCACATTCACCGCAGGTGGGCTATCATCTGGCACTGGATATTTTCTACGGCAGGCGTGGTAATGGGATTTTATATTTCTTTTGTAACCCGCAACTGGCTTATTGGTTTTTCCAATGTAATATGTGTATTGCTGTTGTGGGTATATTCCACCACTTTCAAAAAAAAGCTGCTGTCGGGTAATATCATTATTTCTACGCTTACCGCATGGGTAGTGCTGGTGGTTTTCTTTTTTGTTGATCATTTTCCTGCCAGCATTGTTCCCGGCTGGCAAATGCCGGCAGCCATTGATGAGCAGGTGCACCGGCGGATCATGCGGCTGGCTTTTTTGTATGCAGGGTTTGCGTTTGTTATTTCACTCATACGCGAGGTAATAAAAGATATGGAAGATATGGAAGGCGATGCCCGTTATGGCGGTAAAACCATGCCTGTAGTATGGGGCATACCGGTGTCGAAAGTATTTGCAGGGGTGTGGTTGATGGTGCTTACCGGTTCACTGTTGGCCATACAATTTTATGCCATGTACCTGGGCTGGTGGTGGAGCATTTTATATTGTACCCTGCTTATTATTGTTCCGCTGCTGTGGATCGCAGGGAAGCTCTATGTGGCATCTGTAGCTGCAGATTACCATTACCTGAGCGGTGCGGTAAAGTTCGTTATGCTTGCCGGCATCCTTTCTATGATCTTCTTTAAAGTATACCAATCATGAAAAAAATAGTGCTTGCTTCACGGTCGCCGCGACGGAAACAGCTATTGGAATGGGCGGAAGTGGAGTTTGATATCATTGCTGAGGCAACAGATGAAAGCTTCCCCCGTCAGCTCCATCCCAAAGAAGCGGCCATTCATATAGCCCTTCAAAAAGCACTTGCGGTACAGGTAAATGAAGTGTATAAAAGATATGAACAGCACATGCCTGTACTGGCGGCGGACACGATAGTAGTATGCGAAGGAAAGATCATTGGCAAGCCGGCAGACCGGGAAGATGCCATCGGGATCCTGCACAAGTTATCGGGCAAAAAACATGAGGTGATTACCGGGGTAGCTATTATAAATGGCAAAGAAGAAAAGACATTTGCAGACATTACCGAAGTATGGTTCCACGCATTAACCCCGGAGCAAATTACTTTTTACGTGGAAAAATATAAACCCTACGATAAAGCCGGGGCGTATGCCATACAGGAATGGATAGGTGTTGTAGGCATAGAACGCATCAACGGCGACTTTTACAATGTAATGGGTTTGCCCGTGAGCAGGGTAGTGAGGGAGTTGGAGGATTTGATATTTAAGATTTAAGACCTGCCCGTCCGGCAGGCGGGTTTGAGATTGCATTTCGCTTCGGATTATTTAATTTGTAGTTTATGGTTTGTGGTTTATAGTTACCCTTCGCTTCGGTTTTTGAATTTTTCGTTTTCGGATTTTTTGAATTTGAAATTTATCCGCCACGGCGGACAGGTTGGGTTCTTGTGATTTGTTATTTGGTTCTTACTGTATTCCTTCGGATTTAGAATTTCCGGCTTCGGATTTATTTTTGGTGCTTTGCGTTCAGATGCGATCTGACCTTCCTTCCGTCAGGTGCCGACCGCATCTTCGGATTTAGAATTTCCGGCTTCGGATTTGTTTTTGGTGCTTTGCGTTCAGATGCGATCTGACCTTCCTTC
>NZ_DAOMOZ010000181.1:0-10000 GCF_035444585.1 Agriterribacter sp. | reverse complement strand
TCTTTATTACCCGTAAATCGGTTCTCAAGGTTCCATTGCGATTGTCCGTGTCGTATAATTACCAGTAGGGGCATAAGCTAACCATTTATTGAAATGAAGAATATTTATTCCGGGAAGTAATGGCAGAAAGGTACAAAAACTATTAAAAATGGAAGCTCACCGCTGGTTTTCAGATTCGGTAAGCTGTTGCCGGCGATTGGGGTAACTGCTAAACAAAAGGATACAACCATTTTCTTTTGACGCTGATAATTGACTGCCGGCCATGGATAAACCACTAGGTTTTAGGATTTTTAGCTTCGGATTTAAAAAAAAATCTTAATATTAACTTTGACTGTTACTTATTGCTCAAATGCAGAAAAACGATTCCAATGCAGGAAGATGTACTCATCCAGATCAGTAATAAAATTAAAGAAACCCGGAAAACACAGAAGAAAACAGTGCAGGAACTGGCTACCAAAGCTCAGGTAAGCAAAGGACTGATCTCCCAGATTGAAAATAACCGCACGGTACCTTCCCTGCCGGTATTAATGAATATTGTGCTGGCACTGAACATTGATCTGAAAGACTTTTTTGAAGACATCAGTCACGGTAAAGAAGGACAACAGAAAGTAATCATCAAAACTACTGCCGACTACCAGCCGTTTGAAAAGGAACCCGCCAAAGGTTTTAAATACAAAAGAATATTAACCCGTAATATGGATGGCGGGCCCGTGGATACTATTTTGCTCGAACTTAAAAAAGGCGCCCGGCGTACTCAAATGATCAGAACAGATGCTTACGAATATAAATACATTATTAAAGGAAGCGTGGAGTACCAGATTGAAGGCGACAGGTATGTGCTGGAAGAAGGAGATTCCCTTTTCTTTGATGGAAGGCTACCGCATAAGCCATCCAACATCGGCAACACAGACGCATTGATGCTGGTGATATATTTTTTTATGACGGGCAATAAAGATTAGCATTTCGACCCCTCTTCTTGAGCCATTCCCTTATTTTTTTGCACATGTAAAAAACTTAATGCAGGCAATTGTAAAAAATGTTTAATTTTGCTATATCTTTATTTAGTATTTATAAACATTTTGTATGCCTTCTATTGCTACGGCTTCTTTCTCTGTAAATGGTATCACCTATAGCCCCCCTGCAAAACCGGTTGTTGTTATTTGTATCGATGGCTCAGCAAATGAATATCTCGACATAACTGCTGCCCATGGCCGCTTACCCAATCTTCAGCAAATGAGCAAAACGGGTTTTCGGGGAATGGTTCGTGGTGCACTGCCTTCTTTTACCAATGTTAACAACTCTTCTATTGTAACCGGCGTTTCTCCGGCAGTGCATGGCATCTGCGGTAATTTTTTTTACGATGTGAAAAAAGACGAGGAAGTGATGATGAACTCGTCGGAGTATCTCCGTGCAGAAACCATTTTGGCTGCGGCAGCCAATGCCGGACGCAAAGTGGCTGTGGTAACGGCAAAAGAAAAGCTTCGCGATATACTCTCTTATAAATTAAAGGGCATTGCCTTTTCGGCCGAAAAAGCAAACCTGGCAAAAAAAGAAACGCACGGGCTGGATGACGCCGAAAAAGTAACGGGTTATCCCACACCTGCCATCTATAGCGCCGATGCCAGCCTGTTTGTGTTGCGTGCAGGGGTTGCCCTGGTGCAAAAAGGACTTGCAGATTTCCTTTACTTATCGCTTACCGATTATATGCAGCATACCTACGCTCCTGAAACCGGGGAATCACTTGCATTTTATGAGCAAATGGATGCCGAAATAGGTAAGCTGGTGCAGGCTGGTGCCATTGTTGGTGCAACTGCCGACCACGGCATGAACCCCAAGGTAAAAGCGAATGGTGCGCCTAATGTTCTGTATGTGGAAGATATGCTGGAAAAACAGTTCGGCGAAGGGTTCAGGGTAATATGTCCTATAACCGACCCCTATGTTAAACATCACGGTGCATTAGGGTCATATGTAGTAGTTCATATTAATGATAAGCAAAAGATACATGAGGTAAAAAACTGGCTGTCTGTGCAGCCGGGCATAACCGAAGTGCATGATAAAGCCACTGCCACACGCTTACTGGAACAGCCTGAAGACCGCACCGGCGACCTTGTAGTGCTTTCCGCAAGAGATGTGGTAGTAGGCCGCCGCCCGCAGTATCACGACCTGTCGGCATTAGACGGCACATTGCGTTCACACGGGGGAAGATATGAAGAGATGGTTCCCCTTATTATTTCCCATCCCCTCAATGATGTTTACCGAATGAAGGCCTGGGGCGACCCCAGGAACTTTGATGTATTCGATTTTACGATAAATGGTACCCGATAATTAACGATTAAAACCAGATATATGACAATGACCTGTTATGTTGCAGGAAGCCCTGTAAAAAGCGATGCGGTTCTTGAAGTTAAAAGCCCCTACGATAATCGCATAGTAGGCACCGTTACCTTAGCCAATGCTTCTCATGTAGAGCAGGCGATAACAGCAGCGCTGAAAGGAGGAAAAAAGCTTACACGCTACGATCGCTTCAGCATATTGGATAAAGCCCGGCACCTGCTGATAGAACGCAAAGCACTTTTTGCCGAAACCATAAGCGCAGAATCGGGACTGGCTATGCGTGAGGCAAATTATGAAACAGGCCGGGCACACGATGTGCTGCTCTTTGCAGCAATGGAGAGTTTAAAAGATGACGGACAAATATTTTCCTGCGATATTTCACCGCAGGGCAAAGCAAGAAAAATATTTACGCTCCGTGAGCCGCTCGCACTTGCAGCATGTATTACACCGTTCAATCATCCCCTCAACCAGGTAGTGCATAAACTGGCGCCGGCTTTGGCTGTGGGCACACCCGTAATCCTAAAGCCTTCCGAGAAAACACCACTCTCTGCTATACTGCTTACCGAATTGTTGTATGAAGCCGGATTACCCCATTATATGCTGAGCACCCTGCTTGGTCCAACGAACGAAATAGCCGAACCGCTTGTTAAAGATCCGCGCATTGATATTGTTTCCTTTACAGGTAGTGTGGCTGTGGGCAAACGGATTGCGGCATCTGCAGGATACAAAAAGGTAATACTGGAACTGGGTGGAAACGACCCGCTGATCATTATGGAGGATGCCAACCTGGATACGGCCGTTCACCTTGCTGCAGAAGGATCATTTCGCAACAGCGGGCAACGCTGCACCGCTGTAAAAAGAATACTGATCCACGAAAAAATCAGAGATGCATTTCTCGAAAAATTCCTGCAAAAAACAAAAGAATATACCTGTGGCAACCCCGCAGATCCCGAAACAAAGGTAGGTACAGTAATTGACGAGGCTGCCGCCGTTTACCTTGAAGGTGTAGTGAATAAAGCAGTACAACAGGGCGCAAAAATAGTATGGGGCGGAAAACGCAAAGGAGCATTGCTGGAACCCACCGTTATTATAGACGTGCCGCGCAATGCAGATATGGTGGTGCATGAGTCTTTTGGACCGCTGGCACCAATTTTAACTTTTAAGGATATTGATGATGCGATTGCCCTGTCAAATTCCACAGCTTACGGATTATCATCCGGCATTGTAACCCATAATATGGATTATGCGCTCCGGTTCGTAAAAGAACTAAAAGTAGGCACGGTGAACATCAATGAGGTACCCGGCTACCGCATAGAAAGCTCTCCTTTCGGAGGTATAAAAGATTCAGGACTGGGTATAAAAGAGGGTGTAATTGAAGCCATGAAATGCTTTACTTATGTAAAAACCTTCTCACTGCCCTGGTAATTATAAATACTAAAAGAGAAAACGTGCATTCTCACAGATCCACTGCATATGTGTTCGTTTTCATTCTTTAACACATAGGAACATAGCCGCGCATAAACCTTTCTCCTGTTTTCTTATGCGTCTACTGTGCCTATGTGTTATGTTTGGCTGTTTGGCTGCATCTCACTTTGATCTTACAATTGCATTCTTGCTGATGATGTTATTTACTATGCTTACTGTTTCGTTAAGATAAATATCAGATTTGAGGTTTTTGAGCCATTGCTGCTGTCTTTCCTTTTTTGCTTCATCATTTGAAAACCGGTTAACATCCGAAGACAACAATTCAACCGGATTTTCTTTCCCCGTCTTTGTAAGCTTATCAATTTGCTTAACAATATCTCTTATTTCCTTCTGCTCCTGCTGGTATTTTTTAAAATTCAGTGTATACACTTTATCATTCAGTTCAGACAGCAATTGTGTATTTGCCCTGATCTGTTCAAAAACAGTATCGTTTTTTATTCGTTCTTCTCCCGTTTTTCTTATGGTTATAATATCGGCACCATTGCTCCAGGGTGTATATTTTGCCTTTGCGATCTCATCCCATTGCAATGCATCAGGATTGTCTTTTTCACGGAACTGCAGATATTCAAACTGGTCGGGCAGCACAATATCAGGCGTTACCCCTTTTAGCTGGGTTGAGCCCCCATTGATCCTGTAAAATTTTTGCAGGGTTAATTTTACCGTTCCCAGATTGGCAGCCGCATCTTCAGCAGAAGACAAAAGCCCGCTGCGCCCTCCATCGAGCCCTATATTTCTTTGAACAGTGCCCTTACCATAGGTTGAAGTGCTGCCTATAATAACTCCGCGTTTGTAATCCTGTATCGCCGCAGCAAAAATTTCGGATGCAGACGCGCTGAATTCATTTACCATAACAGCCAGTGGCCCATCATACAGAACACCTTTATCTTTGTCGCGCAGCACCGAAGGAACACCCTGCCGGTCTTTTACCTGCACAACAGGCCCTTCATCAATAAACAATCCAACCATCTGTATCACATCGAACAATGATCCGCCTCCGTTATTGCGCAGATCCATAATAATTCCGTCAACATTCTCTGCTTTCAGCTTCCGGATCTCCGTTGCCACGTCTTCAGCCGACTTTGCACCGTTAGGGCGCTCCCAATCGGCATAAAATTCAGGAAGATATATATACCCGATCTTTCTTGACCCCTCGTTCACAACAGCACTCCTGGCAAAGGTTTCATCCAGTACTATTTCATCCCTGATGAGCGATACCACTTTTGTAGTGCCGTCCGTCTTTTTTAATGTTAACCTCACTTCGGTGCCTTTCTTTCCCCGTATGATCTTCACGGCGTCTTCCGTATCGTATCCCGCCATATCCTGCGGTTCGGCATCCCCCTGCCCTACTTTAATAATAATATCGCCAACCTGGATCTGTCCCGACTTCCAGGCAGGGCTTCCGGTTACCAAAGTCACGATCTTAATATTGCCCTCTTCCTGCCGCAGCGAAGCGCCTATACCATAAAACCTTCCGCTCATATGTTCATCGAAAGATCTTTTTTCAATAGGAGGAAAAAAGGTGGTGTGCGGATCCATGCATGAGGTAATGGTATTTACAAATTCATTGAACCTGTCTTCTTCTGTAAATTTATGCTTAAGCCGCTCTGCTATGCGATTGGTAGACTGAAGCACTTTTTCCCGTGCTTCCTTTTCCATTTCCGCATTGGTTTTTGCCTTGTACTCCTTCTGTCCTTTATTTTTTTCGTTGGTGGCAATAAGGTCTGCATACCTTACCAGCACCTGGTATTTTAACCGTTTGCGCCAGATCTCCTTTCGCTCGTTTTCGCTGGCCGCGAAATCCGTTTTATCTTTGTCGTCAATGAGCACCTCATCTGCAGTAAAATCAAAAGGCTTACTTAATATCTCTTTATATGATGACAAATATTCCAGCAGCCTTTTGGCGTAAACGTCGCTGATAAACTGAAAAGACTGTAATGGTGCGCCGTGTATTTCATCATCAATTTTATTTTCAAACTGCTTCAGTTGCTCTACATCGGACTTTAGAAAGATCTGTTTTTCGGGGTCAATCGCTGTCAGATATTTTGAAAAAACCTCTTTTGAAAAATTATCATCAATTTTTTTGGGACTGTAATGACCCTGTTCAAGCATCACACCTACCTGCCGGATAATTTTTTCGTACCTGGTCGGCGGGTTTCCTAGTCCTATGGTTTGAAATGCCGCGAAAATACCTGCAGCAAAAATAACCAGCACTACTGGTAAAGATTTTTTATTAAACATAAGCTTCAACACTTTTTGCATAATCAAAAATAACGGAAATAATACAGTTATGTTGCCGGTTGCATAAATGAATTAGCCAAGGATTTGTAAAATATACATGAGGGGTAAAAAAGATGTTCCTGGTACACCTTCAATCCTTTAAAAGGTAAGGCAATCCAAAAAACAAAAGCAGTATAACCTGCATACTGCTTTTACCAAATATGATGGCTAATTGTTATGGGGTGGCTAATGGGGCTCGAACCCACGACCCTCAGAACCACAATCTGATGCTCTAACCAACTGAGCTACAGCCACCGTTTTATTAAGGCTGCAAAAATAGAAGAAAAATAAATGGATGCAAAATTTCAATAGGCTCATTTCAAACTTTACGGATACCCTTAATTGTACTTTTCATTATCCCATGCTAAATAAGCACCTGGCAAGCTGTTCTTCCCTATGGCCCCTGGCAAAATACCTTTAACGTTCATTAACCTAAATCCCTTATCAACACCCTTTTATAGACGTATTTTTGCCACTGGTACCAATGCAATAAAGCAACGGTTCGATATAATGACTTTTGAGTATCAAAAACCGGCAGATCATTTATACAATGAAACTCCATTGTATAAAATGATACCTGCTTATAAAACACAATCAATGAGATCAGTTTTATCTTTTATGTTTTGTATGCTTTCTGTTGGCTTGTTTGCCCAGGCGCCCCGTGGCGGACCGGATATGAATACAGCGGGAAGGTTTTATGGAAAAATTGTTGACGAATCTACCAACAAAGGGATCGAGGCGGCCTCTGTGTTGCTTATGCAATCCAAAACAGATCCGGCATCGGGCCAAAAAAAGGACGTTACCATTGCCGGGCAGCTTACTACCTCACGGGGAGAGTTCAGTCTTGAGAATCTGCCCGTTGCAGGGCAGTTCCGGCTTATGATAACCGCCATCGGCTACACTCCGCTGGAAAAAACCATCAAATTCGACGCCCGCAACTTCGACAAAGACCTCGGCAACCTGAAGCTGGAGACCGATATCCAGCAATTGGGAGAAGTTACGGTGATAGCCACAAAACCCATGTTCCAGATGGGGGTTGACCGAAAAATATTTAATGTTGACAAAAACATCACCACTACCGGGCAAACCGCTACGGAGATCATGAAAAACGTTCCCGGTGTTAATGTAGACA
The DNA here is from genome assembly GCF_035444585.1 of Agriterribacter sp. Lineage (GTDB taxonomy): Bacteria > Bacteroidota > Bacteroidia > Chitinophagales > Chitinophagaceae > Agriterribacter. The sequence continues at coordinate 2,772 of NZ_DAOMOZ010000181.1, read as the reverse complement.
TCGATGGGAATGTTACCCTGCGCAACGCCGCGCCTACTATATTTGTTGACGGCAGGCCAACTACGCTTACGTTAGACCAGATCCCCGCAGATGCTATAGAAAGCGTGGAGATCATTACCAATCCCTCGGCTAAATTCGATGCATCGGGCGGAACCGCAGGCATATTAAACGTGGTGCTCAAGAAAAACCGGAAAGCCGGTTACAATGGCAACGTAAGGGCGGGCATTGACTCAAGAGGAAAAATAAACTTCGGCGGCGATATCAATGTAAAGCAGGGTAAGTTCAACTTTTTCCTGGGATTGAATTTGCATCAGCGTAAAAGCCTGAGTGAAGGACATACCTACCGCGAAAACCTTTACGCAAACAAATTGCAAAATACCATCCTTAACCAATCCAGCAACTCAACCAACACAGGTCAGTTTTTATTTGGAAGAATAGGTTTTGATTACCTGATGGATAACCGGAACTCGTTTACCCTCTCCATGTCGTTGCCCAACGGAGAGTTCAACAGCAGCCAGGTGGACAATATACATATAGACACCATGTCATCGCCGGTAAAAACCCAGGATGCCATAAGAACAACCATAAATAAGCGCAACTTTAAAAACTTCGGACCAGCTCTGGGTTATAAGCATCTATTCCCGAAACAAGGGCGTGAGCTTACAGCCGATTTTAATTACAACAGCAGCTCCAATTCGGGTAGCGGCGATTACATTACGCAGTATTATGATGCCGGCGGCAGCATACTGGGCGACCCCGCTCTTCAGCGCCTTATTTCCTCGGGAAGCAACACATTCTGGACCGTTCAGTCGGATTATACCAGCCCTGTGGGAAAAGGAAAGTTTGAAGCAGGCTTACGCGCTGCCGTAAGGGACAATAAAAATGTTAGTGAGAATTCTGCCTTCAGCTACGATTTGGATAAATTTATTGTCATCCCTTCAGCCAGCTCCAATTATACATATACCGACCAGGTATATGCGGCATATTCTACTTATTCCAATAAATTAGGCGAAAATTTTTCGTACCAGTTGGGACTAAGGGCTGAAAGCTCCCGGTATAAAGGCACACTGCTCAGTACCGGTCAAACCTTTTCCAATGATTACCCGATACAGTTTTTTCCAAGCCTGTTCATAACCAGAACCTTGAGCCCGGGCCAGGATCTGCAGTTGAATTATTCGCGCCGCATCAACCGCCCCAATTTCTGGCAGCAGATCCCATACTATGATGTATCAGACCTGCTGAATATCCGCGTAGGCAACCCGGCCCTGAAACCGGAGTTTACCAACTCCTTTGAGCTGAACTACAGCAAATCGCTGGGTGGCGGGCACAGCCTTCTTACCTCCGCATATTTTAAACAAACCAATAATCTTATTACCGGCTATCAGAGCCGGCAATACAATGTTCCTTTGCCCGACGGCAAACTGGATTCGGCTATGGTCATTTCCTATATCAATGCCAATTCAAGCCGTTCCTACGGATTGGAGATCACTTCCAAAAACCCTCTTGCCAAATGGGCGGATGTAACCACCAATCTTAATTTCTACAATGCACGCATTGATAACAGTGGACTGGATTCGGCAATTGGCATCAATGACCGTTGGGCGTTTTTCGGGAAAATGAATTTTAATTTTAAGCTCCCCGCGAATTTCACTATACAGCTATCGGGAGATTATCAGTCGCGTACACTGGTGCCCCAGGGCGGTGGCGGAAGGCGCGGCGGCTTTTTCGGCGGCTCCAGCGGTGCAGCCCAGGGATATATTAACCCCAATTATGGAGTGGATATAGCTTTTCGCAAAGAGTTCATGAAAGATAAAAGAGCAGCCGTTACGCTTAGCGTCAACGATATCTTTAAAACCCGTATATACGATTCACATTCAGAAAACAGTGTGTTTATACAGGATATGTGGAGAAAAAGAGACGCGCAGATATTCAGGCTTAACTTCTCTTACCGCTTCGGCAAGTTTGACGTATCTCTTTTTAAACGCAAAAACAACAGAACAGGAAATGAAGGCGGAGATGACATGATGCAGCAATAGTTTTATGCATTTATATGAAAAGCCGTCATACGGTAAAGCCATTGATCAAAAATGTCAGTGGCTTTGCTGTTTATTGCCCGTTGCCGTTTGCTTTTCCACCCAGCATAGGTACAAACGAAAAAGAATCAAATTTTTCTTCCGCTACCGTTCCGTCTGCTTTTTTTGTTAACCGGAGCATGCGTTGTGAACTGCTTTCATCAACAGGAATGACCATCTTTCCTCCTGTGCGCAGTTGCTCCACAAGCTTTGCCGGTATTTCCGGCGCTGCGGCCGTTACTATTATCTTATCAAAAGGAGCAAAAGTGGGCAACCCCTCATAACCATCACCGTAAAAAAATTTTATGCCAGGGTATTTTTTCAGGTAGCTGAAGCTCTTGTTGGCATCGAACAGCTTTTTCTGCCGTTCTATGGTATATACCTGCGCACCCAGCTCGGCCAATACCACGCTCTGGTAAGCGCTGCCGGTGCCAATTTCCAGCACTTTATCAAAAGGCTTTACTTCCAGCAACTGGGTTTGGTAGGCTACTGTATAGGGTTGCGAAATGGTTTGCTTTTCGCCGATAGGAAAGGCCCTGTCTTCGTAAGCGATCTGGTCAAAGGCAAGGTCCATAAAAAAATGCCTGGGAATGCGGTTCATGGCATCCAGTACCCTTTGATCCGAAATGCCCTTTCTTTGCAGGGAAGCGATCAGCTTACGGCGCAACCCCTTATGCCGGTATTCATCTTCATACTTCTT
>NZ_DAOMOZ010000180.1:0-10011 GCF_035444585.1 Agriterribacter sp. | reverse complement strand
ACTTTGCCTCATAATAAGTGACTGTTTTTTGTCAACCTATTTTAGGCATGCACAACTACTCACTACTCACTACTCACTACTCACTACTCACAATTCACCCTTCGTAAGACAACAAATGCGAGATAATAACCCATTCCGACTTTCACCTCTCTCCTCTCACTTCTCACGTTTCTCACTTATTATCAAACGCCAGTTCTATATCCGATGCCGCATATCCAACACAGGTCAATACCAGCCCCTGCGCCAGGTCGTTTTGGGTGAGCACATCGTTTACGCTCATCTTTATTTCACCCTCCAGGCATTTTGCCACACAGGTTGAACATCTGCCTCCCCGGCAACTGTAAGGCAGCGCAATACTCTGATCCAGTGCCGATTGCAGAATGGTTTGTGGATATTCGATGGTAAAGGTCAGCATTTGATCACCGGCATGAACGGTTACCCGCCTTGGCCGTATATCTTCTATTAATGGAGGGGGCGGCGGCTCATCTATTACAAAAAACTCTTTCCTGATCTGCTCTTCATCAAAACCCATAAGCAAAATGGTAAACTGACACATGCGCATAAAAGCTGTTGGCCCACAAACAAAAAACTTAGCATTGCTACGGTTGATTCCCACTTTCTCAGAAATAATCGTTTCAAGTTGTTCATTATTTAGCCGCCGGGACGAACGAAGCGGGGAATGCGGAACACTCACAAAATCAAGCCAGGTAAATCTGTGGGCATACTGAATTGCCATCTGTTCGAGTTCTTTCCTGAAAATGGTATCCCTTTCTGTATGATTCTGATATACAAGGATCACTGAAACACCGGGGCTATGGTGCAGGATATCCCTGAGCAGAGCATATACCGGTATGATACCGCTTCCTGCTGCCAGTAAAAAAATATCGCTTTGTGCGGTGATCTGTTTATCCGGCACAAACTTACCCGATGGAGCAAGCGCCGTAAGTATATCCCCTGCCCGGCAATGATCCAGCAGATACCGCGATACCTGACCATTCCTGACCCGCTTTACTGTTATGCTTATCTGTTTGTCAACACCGGGTGCTGAAGACAGGGAATAAGATCGCCGCACTTCAAACCCGTTTAACTGAAAAATGAAGGTAATGAACTGCCCTGCTTTGTAAAATACCTTCTTCCCGCCTATCTCCTCCAGTACAAAAGTAGAAGCCTCGTGTGTTTCGGGAATGATTTTGGTGATACGAAAGTCAAGTACCTGGCTGATCATCACATAAAGTTGCAGGGTGAAGCATAATTTTTGCTAAAATAAAGCATCCCCGCAGTTCAATGACAATATAGTATTAACAGAAGTACCGTGTACAGAATAAATGGGTTTCATTTTAAGCCAGGTAACACAAGAAGGGGCCGCCTAAGTATTATTTTGCCACAAAGCCCCGCCTGGACCGGACGGGCAGGCACGAAAGCACAAAAAAATAAACCCTGAAGATCAGCACTTTGTGCCCATGTGTCTTTGTGGCACATCTTCTAAGCCAGACCTTTGGATTCCTATATATTACAAATTATCCGTTATCATTTTTTAATTATCCTGAGTATATATAGTAAAGCATGAACAGCAGCAAAAATCAGTGAAAAATAAAAAATAAAAGTATCCGCCCCGTTTGTAATGCTATGGTGAACAAACGCTATTACAATTAAGCTCACCGATAAAAACAACCCGCTATAACCCACAACTTTATTGCCCTGCTTCAGGGTTTGAGCCTGCCCTCCCGAAAGCTTGCTATGGTAAACACCATACCACAGGTAAATATCAAAACCTATGATCATCCATACAATTAAACGGATCCAGGTATCCAGGGGCAGGAACGCCATCATAAAAAAGCAGGTAGCTATACCCAGGATCGGCACAAGGGGAACCAGCGGCGTTTTAAACCCTCTTGGAGCATCAGGCATTTTTACGCGCATTACCCATATTCCAACACATACCAGTATAAAGGCGAACAAAGTACCGATACTGGTCATTTCGCCTACCACCCTTGCAGGCACAAAGGCTGCGAACAGGCTCACCAGCAGCATAAACATCAAATTGCTTTTTGCCGGGGTTTGAAATTTAGGATGCACGTTCGAAAACACTTTTGGTAACAAGCCATCCTTGCTCATACTATAAAATACACGGCTTTGTCCCATTAACATAACCAATATAACAGAAGCATATCCACCCAGGATCGCCAATATGATCGCACGGTTCAGCCAGGGATAATCGGGGTGAATTAATCCTGCACTATCGGGTTTCCCCATATGGTCAATAGCAACCGCTACCGGTGCAATACCGTCCTGTCCGCGGAAAGAGGTGTAGCTGGTAACGCCGGTCATCACGTGAGCAAAAAGAATGTATAATATGGTACAAACAGCTAATGAACCCAGGATGCCTATGGGCATATCCTTTTTGGGATTTTTGGCTTCCTGAGCTGCTGTACTTACGGCATCGAAACCGATATATGCAAAAAACACTACCGCTGCAGCCCGTATTACCCCGCTAAAACCAAATTCTCCGAAAGTGCCTGTATTATCAGGGATGTAGGGGACATAATTGTCTTTATTGATGTACTGCCAGCCTAAAATAATAAACACCAGCACTACCCCAACCTTAAGCGTTACAATAACCGAATTAACCCAGGCGCTTTCCTGTGTTCCTCTTATCAGCAGCAAACTCACCAAAACAACTATTAATACGGCCGGAAGGTTAATTAAGCCTCCTTCCCATGGACCCGCGGTTAATGAAACAGGTAAAACAATATCAAACCCTTCCAAAAACTTAGCCAGGTACCTGCTCCAGCTAATGCTTACGGTAGCAGCACCAACCGCATATTCCAATACAAGGTCCCACCCTATGATCCACGCAATAAACTCTCCCATTGTTGCATAACTATAGGTGTATGCGCTGCCGGCTACAGGTATCATTGATGCAAACTCTGCATAACATAATCCCGCAAAAGCACAACCCAATGCCGCTACAATAAATGAGATGGTAATGGCCGGACCAGCCTGATTGGCTGCCGCAAGGCCTGTAATAGAAAACAAACCGGCGCCGATAATAGCGCCGATACCCAAAGCCACCAATGCCCAGGGACCCAATGTTCTTTTTAAACTTCCCGGTCCTGTTTCCTGTGCCTCTGCAATTAGTCCTGCAATTGGTTTCCTTACAAATAAACTCATAGCGTTGGTGGATATTTAAACTGATTTTCCTATGCGTATGTAAAAATGAGATTGAAAAGTAGTGATTTCTATCCAAAACAAAGGAAAACTTCCCCGATTTCAAAAAAAATGATTTCTATTTCATTAACCGTGAACTTTCTGTTAGTTTTGAAATTTACACTCCCTTAGCATTATATGAATAAACGCAGTTCAGGATTATTGGCGCTTTCCCTTTTCACCATTATTGCCGTTTTACATTTTATTCATTTAGAGCATTGGGTAACCATCCCGGAGAAAGTATTATTTATCAGCCGGTGGCTTTTGATCGGAAGCCTTATACCGTATGCCTGGTTTAAAAAATCACTTACTACATGGATATTTGTTGCCATGGCTATCGGAGTGGAGATAGGCCTTGACTTCCCCGCCTTTTCGCAACATCTGCGTTTTTTGAGTACCATATTTTTACGTCTCGTAAAAACTATCGTAGCACCCTTATTGTTTTCTACTTTAGTGGTGGGCATTGCCAGCCACTCCAACCTGAAGCAGGTAGGGCGAATGGGCTGGAAATCGCTCCTGTACTTTGAAGTTGTTACAACCTTCGCATTACTTATAGGACTGCTGTTCATAAACATTACAAAAGCCGGTGTGGGTATAGAGGTACCCCAGGCTTTACTGAAAGAGCTGCCGGTTGCCGTGGAAAAGACCTGGCAGGATCATATTGTAGACATTTTCCCTGAAAACATTATAAAATCCATTTACGAAGGCAATGTATTGCCTATTGTATTGTTCAGCGTATTGTTTGGAATAGCCCTTGCAAAGCTGGCCCCCAACCGAAAGAAGCCTATGCTCGAATTCTCGGAGAGCCTGGCTGAAGCCATGTTTAAGTTTGTTAATATCATTATGCATTTCGCTCCTTTTGGCGTGGGAGCGGCCATTTCGGTAACCGTTGGGCATTTGGGCCTTGATATTCTGAAAAACCTGCTGATGTTGCTGCTCACATTATACATAGCATTGTTTGCATTTCTGCTCCTCATACTTTTGCCCATATTATTATTTATAAAGATCCCCCTAAAAAAGTTTATCCAGGCCATAAAAGAACCGGTTTCCATTGCTTTTGCCACAACCAGCTCCGACTCGGCGCTCCCGATAGCTATGGAAAACATGGAGAAGTTTGGTGTACCGCGGAAAATCGTATCCTTTGTTATACCCACCGGTTACACCTTTAATCTGGATGGCACCACTTTATACCTTTCTCTTGCATCGGTATTTGTAGCCCAGGCGGCAGGGCTTCATTTATCTATCGGTGAACAACTGATGATCGGATTTTCGCTGATGCTCACGAGCAAAGGAGTGGCGGCAGTGCCAAGAGCATCTTTGGTGATCCTTATTGCTACAGCATCAACCTTTGGCTTCCCGCTATGGCCCATCATGGCCATATATGGCATAGATGAGCTCATGGATATGGCACGAACCTCTGTAAACGTAATTGGAAATACACTGGCCAGTTGTGTGGTGGCACGCTGGGAAGGAGAGTTTGATGACAATAAAGCGATGGCATTTCAGCCGGATTAAAAGAAATTTAACCTTTTCTTTTAGCATTCTTTTAAGAAAGCTTATAAAATTCAGCGATTTATTTCAGCAGATACTGCAATTTTGCCACCGAAATGAAAAAACTTCAAAACAAAAGTATGTTCAAAAGAATTGTTGGCGCGGCTATCTGCTTTATAATGAGCTTTCCCGTATTTGCACAGGAAGAGGAGATCAGGATCCAGGTCCTTAATCAATATGAAGAAACCCTCAATAACATCACCATTACCAATGCCGGTAAAACAACAGATTATTTTGCCGATAAAACCGGCTTCTTTACCATTCAGGTTGTGCCCTCCGATTCTGTAACAATCAGCCATAGCGGTTACAGCAATATTTCCTATACGGTTGCTTCGCTCAAAGCAAAAAAAACAGCCACGCTTCGTAAAGATTTCTCATGGAAGGATCTGATGAACCCGATGTTTTATATTATCAATGGCGGGCTTTGGCTTTTATTATTCATTGTATTTGCCGAAACCGGTTTGTTCGTGGGCTTTTTCCTTCCGGGCGACAGTTTGCTTTTTGTTGCCGGAATATACAGCAGCAACCTTGTACATGAGTTCTTTAAAGCATTTGGCATAGAACATATCCGCAATGAATGGATAGACTTATTGCTAATGACAACGCTTATTTCCCTGGCCGGTATCGTAGGCAACATGGTGGGTTACTGGTTTGGCAGGAGAATAGGCCCTGCTATGTACAGTTGGAAAGACCGCCTCCTTTTTAAAAGAAAATACCTCAATGACGCACATGATTTTTACGAAAAACACGGTGGAGGCGCCATCATTTTTGCACGGTTTTTACCCGTTATACGCACTTTTGCACCAATCGTGGCAGGTATCGTACAAATGGACCGCAAAAAATTCATGTTTTATAACATAGTGGGTTGTGTGGCCTGGGTGGTGAGCATGATATTCGCAGGGCATTTCTTACAAATATGGGTAAGAAAACAGTTTGGTTTTGAGCTGAGAGATCACCTCGAAATGATCATTATCATTATTGTACTGGTAACTACTTTACCCGTGGCCTGGAAACTTTTATCAGGCAAAAGCAAAAAACCAACAGCATAAAAATACAAAAGCTCATGCCCCAATCCAAAAACGCTGTATTCAATATTGCCGTAATAGTAGCGGCATTGGGTTATTTTGTTGATATATATGACCTGCTTCTTTTCGGCATCATCAGGATAGAAAGCTTAATAGACCTGGGGCTTAATGAGGCGGCTCTGCTGACCGATGGCGAAACCATTTTACAGTGGCAGATGTGGGGGCTCTTGCTTGGTGGTATTATATGGGGTGTTATGGGCGATAAAAAAGGAAGAATAAGTGTGCTGTTCGGATCCATCATTTTATATTCTTTAGCCAATATCGCCAATGGTTTTGTACAAACGGTAGACCAGTACAAATGGATACGCTTAATTGCCGGGCTGGGATTGGCCGGCGAGCTGGGTGCAGGCATTACACTGGTATCAGAGCTCACTTCTAAAGAAAAAAGAGGTATTGCTACTTCAATGGTGGCAGGACTTGGACTAACGGGTGCTGTAGCCGCTTTTTTTATTAAAGAAAATTTTCATTGGCGAACCTGCTACTTTATTGGCGGCGGACTGGGACTTTTGCTGCTTCTGTTGCGTATTTCTGTTTTTGAATCGGGCATGTTCCACGAAGTGAAAAAAATGAACGTAAAACGCGGTAACCTGCTTATGTTCTTCACCAACGCAGAGCGGTTCAGAAAATATTTAGTTGCAATATTAATAGGGCTTCCCACCTGGTTTGTGATTGGCGTGCTGGTTACCTTTTCAAGCGAGTTCGGAAAGCATATGGGTATTACCGAAAAAATAGATCCCGGGAAATCTATTATGTTTGCCTATGTTGCTATTTCTTTAGGGGATATTATAATTGGATTTGTAAGCCAATGGTTCAAAAGCCGTAAAAAGGCCCTGTATGTTTTTTATGCCATTACAGCCATTTTCATGATCCTTTATTTTACCATTCAATGGAATGGGTCTGCTTCCCGGATGTACTGGATATGTGCGGGACTTGGCTTTGGCACCGGCTTCTGGGCCATATTTGTTACTATGGGCGCCGAACAGTTTGGTACCAATATAAGGGCAACGGCAGCTACAACCATACCCAATATGATCAGGGGAATGCTGGCTATTTTTATCCTTCCCTTGTTCCAGGGTTTGCGGAATGTTACCGATTTTTATACCGGCGGATGGATATCGGCAATAATAATTATGGCAATTGGCACAGCGGCTATCATACTTACAAAAGAAACCTTTGGCAAGGATCTGAATTATGTAGAGGAGTGAATTGTGAGTTGTGAGAAGTGAATAGTGAGATGTGAATGGTGAGTAACGAATCATTTAATTGAGGAAGGAATCCAGGTATAATTTTCAGTCAGCCGTCCGTCAGCAAAATCAACTAAAGGGCCAACTAACCAACCAGCATCCATGAAATTTCTCATCATCCGTTTTTCTTCCATAGGCGATATTGTATTGACCACTCCTGCAATCCGTTGCCTCAAGCAGCAAATTCCGGGTGCAGAGGTGCATTTTCTTACCAAAACAAAATTCAAAGCCGTTACGGCAGCCAACCCATACATTGATAAGTTCCATTATTTTGATAAAGATCTTAAGCAAACGGTAAGGGATATACGGCGGGAGCAGTACGATTATATTATTGACCTGCATAAAAACTGGCGCACACTGCGTATTTATCTCGAAACGGATATGAAAACAAAGTGGCTTGGCTACCGTAAGCTCAGCATACAAAAATTCCTCCTAACCAAACTGGGCATCAATATAATGCCCGGCATTCATATTTCGCAACGGAGCCTTAATACATTGCTACCACTGGGTGTAAAGGATGATGGGAAAGGGCTCGACTATTTTATCCCCCGCGAAGAAGAAATTGAAATAACCGAATTGCCTTTGTCGCACCAAATGGGTTATATCGCCATTGTTATAGGGGGCTCCTACTTTACAAAAAAGCTGCCGGTATACAAATTACAGGAGCTTTGCCTGCAAATACCGCACCCTGTTGTACTGCTTGGAGGAAAAGAAGACAGTGAAGCCGGAACAGCAATCGCCAGTATTGACCCGGTAAAAATATACAATGCCTGTGGCAAGTTTTCACTAAATGAGTCGGCCGGTATCACCAGGAGAGCAAAGCTGGTCATTTCACACGATACTGGTTTGCTGTACATTGCCTGTGCTTTTCAAAAACCTGTGCTGGCCATTTGGGGAGGCACTTCACCCAAACTGGATGTAGAACCTTATTATGGGAGCGGTTCACCCCAAAAACACAGCAATTTTATCGTGCCTCACCTGCCATGTCAGCCCTGCTCTAATTTCGGAACAAAAACATGTCCCAAAAAACATTTCAAATGCATGCATTTGCAGGACATTGCTCAAATGGTTGAAGAAGTGAAGGAAAAAATAGGAGCGCGTCAATTATGAAATTATCTTTATCACGCCCAGATAATCGAGCAATAATATGCCGAAGAATGCTAAAATGAAAAACACCAGCGCTATTTCTCCCCATCTTGTGCCCTGCCTTACCGGCGATTTGAAAAGAAATCCGGCGGTTACCTGGATAAGCACACCCAAAGAAAAAACAGATAATCCGAGAAAAAGGAACTGATCAAATATAAATACTGAAATAAACAAGCCGGCAAGGATGAGCAGGCTTCCTGTTACTTTCAAAGGAGAGTTGAGATACTTTGTCATGGTCTTAGGATACAAGATAACTATTGAATGACTAAAATTATTCAATCTGCCGGACACAGTTGTTGAAAGAACGGGGACATGGGAAAAATTTATCTTAAATCAACCCCAAAATTATTCCTGCAGCACGGAAAAACCTTTGGCGGTAAACTAATTTTAAACAACTTCTAAGTAAAAATAAATACAGGGTAGATATCTTATTTGGCATAAGATCCGGTCCACTCACCTTCCTTATTGAAGATATTAACGCCACTATCCGAATCGGTGCAGGCAAACATACCGGTCCATTCATCATTCAGATCAAAGCAATTAAAGGTTTTATTGTCTGTTTGAACCATGTAGCCTGTCCATTTTCCCTTCAGGTCAAAGCACAGGATCACCAGTTGATTTCCCCATACGTAATAACCTGTGTGATTGTCTTCTTTATCAAACAAATAATATCCCACCCAATTGCCGTTCATCAACGGGTTCAGGCTTAGCGACCGCAGGGGATTGAGCAGCTCATTATAATGGGGATTGACCCTTGTATTGAGTTTAGGATTGATCAATGCATTGCTTGCGGGATTGATGGCTGCATTGGAATAGGGATTCAAATGCCAGTTAAACATGGGATTGATCTTCAGATTTTTTTCGGGGCTGATGCGTTCATTAGAATACGGAGATAAGGTTTTATTAAGTTGGGGATTCCTGTTAAACGGAACCTGTGAATAAGCGGATAAGGATAGGGTAACGAGGGTAACGAATGTAAAAAATAAAATCAGCTTCATACGCGTTGATTTAAGTTTACCAGACACAGTAAGGATACAGAATTGGGGCTAAAGGTTGCAACAGGCATTGGAAAACTTAAATATAACCAGAAATGCTATTTTAAAAAAATGCTTTACGCACTGCACGTTCGCGTTTCAGTATATGAGCCTTGCAATATTACAATGTTAAGAAAGTCTCCCGCGCCTGACCTGTTCAAACCGGTACCGCATCAAACCTGAAACGTGAGCAGTGAAGCGGTTGCTTCAGCCTCGTTTTTCGCGATAATATACGATTGCCTGACTCAGCATCAATTACCCGGAAGACCTTCTGATTTACATAAATATGTTACAGCGTATTCAAAACATTATTCATGTTTCGCACCGCATCTGCCGATTTACTGAACAAGGCTTTTTCTTCTTCATTCAAATTGAAATCAATGATTTTTTCCCAGCCGTTTTTCCCGATAGTTACAGGAACGCCAAGGCAAATATCTTTCTGGCCATATTCTCCTTCAAGATACACAGAACAGGGTATCAGCCGTTTTTCATCTCTTACAACAGATTTAACGAGATCGGCTCCGGCGGCGCCCGGGGCATACCAGGCCGAAGTGCCCAGTAATTTTGTGAGCGTTGCACCGCCAACCATCGTATCTGCCGCAACTTTCTTTAATGTTTCGGCATCGGCATATGCATTTACGGGCGTACCCTGGTAAGTGGCCAAACGGGTCAGGGGGATCATGGTGGTATCGCCGTGACCGCCAATTACAATGCCCTGTAAATCAATGGCTGAAACGGACAGCG
>NZ_DAOMOZ010000179.1:0-10025 GCF_035444585.1 Agriterribacter sp. | reverse complement strand
CCAAACTGCTGTGCGTTTGACTGACGAACTGGCTGTTAACTGGAACTATTATATTGAGCTGCCAACGCTTAGAGTGGGGGCGGCTACTGCCCAAAAAAGATATACCGATCCTGCTGAAATATTTCCGTCACTGATCACCTATGCCAATACACATCCACAATTACCGGCCGCCACGGTATTGATGCAGGTGCAGAACAAGCCCGTGCAGGCGGGCTTCGACCGGTCCTCACCCTATGTCACGGCGAAGAATCTGCCGGACAAATATTATCTCAGCAGTAAAAACGGCAAACCCATTCTATACAACAATAAAAAATGGCTGAACCCATTTTCCTCAATGGAACTGGTGGAAAAGGATGCCCTTACTTCAGCCTTTTACCTTAAACAGCTAGGACGCCACTTAACCCGCAAAATAAACATGATCAACGAAAATGGGGAATGGTTTGGTCACAAATGGCCGCAGCAGCTTCTGGAGCAGAGCCCTGAGGTAACGGCATGTCTAAAAAAGTCAGGAATGGATTATGAAGGTTTCAATGGCTGGATGCTGAACCGTTTTGATTCGGTGTATAAAGCTGCCATCCTTAACAATATTCCCTGGAAAAATGTTGCCTTCACCTTTTATAATGTTAGTGCATATAACAGTGCCTATTGGCCCCAATACAATGAGCGGATAGGCACCAATAGCTTATTTAATGGCACACCCCGCTCCACCCCGGCTTTTTACCCGGCCCGGCCCGACAACTGGCGCATATCTTCAGGACCATTGAACGGATACGGAACGGTAGCAGCGGGCAGGAAGAAAGAAATGGCTTTGGGTGTAAAGTTTTTCGCGCCTTTTATCAGTGCCGGCTGGAACCTGGAGGAAAAGAATATCCGCCCGGCTCAATGGCTCGGACTACTGAAATCTATGGTGATGCTGGGAGCAGATTTCTTTCATGTAGGCTATTTCAACGTAACCGGTTCCACCGGTTGGCCCAATGGTAAAGGGCCTAATGATCCCAGGGGTTATATCTACCAGGCTGCCATGCCGGCTTATGCCCAGGCTATGGCTTCGCAGGTATGGGAATTCCTGGATAAGGGAGTGTTGCTGGAAGATCCCCTATCAAAAGAGCAACGTATGCCTTTTGCTTTCGCCGCTTCATCATACAATCATCTGGCACTGGTGCGTAAATGGGACAAAAAATACCTGATTTACGGTTCCCTCCAACCTAACTCCAACTATAAAGGAAATACCGCCATAGAAGCCAGTACCTCGATCACGCTGGAGGGACGAAAAATAACCTTCAACATCCGACGACAGGGAAGCATGTATGTGTTGGATCTTTCCGGGAACGACCCCGTATTTTACCAGTTGGATGGCTGGCATCAGTATGAGCATCCATGGTACTGGTCAGATAACTTTTTTGTCGAGTCCGAAAGTACGCACGATAATGTACAAAGAATTACCGATGCAGGGGTGGGGGATTATACAAATTTCACCTCTTATATCCGTTTGGGTGACAACCATACGGTTAACTACAGAGTACAAGGCAGGGAGGAAAAAAACGTTTGGCAATCGCTGCTTATCAGGTGCAGAAGAAAAGAAGGCATTCCTGTTATACATATACAATATGGCGGGTTCAATAAAAAGGTAGATGTTTCGGACGAGGAATGGACCGAAATCAAGATTGCTCTCAATCAGTTAACCCCTGCGAACGATAAAAATTGGGTTATTGGGGTCGGCAATGGTACAGCAGATATTGATTACCTGGAATGGCGTGCAAAATAAAATGGATAACCGGGGGTTATATACAGAGAAAAGAATAAACTGGCTGGTGGTTTTTACCATCTTTGCAACAGCCTATGCATTCTTTAGAACGCCCTTTGAGTTTTATATATTTTACATCCCCATACTTATCATTTTCCCCTATTTTTTTAGGCACTTCAACTTGGGGAAAGGGTATTTGTGGATTATATTGTCACTGGGAATTGCCGGTATATTTAGTGTATTGACCGGAACCAATACCCTGGATAATTTTTTAAAAACATACATCAGTATTTTTTTTATTTATTCCTTTTATTATTATGCCTTTGCATTCAATGGATTTAAAGTCGAAAAACTCTTCGGGCTGTACGTAAAATTTGCTTATGTGGTAGTATGGATTGGCGTATTCCAGTTCGCCAGCGCGCTTATAGGCTTTACGCCCGGGTATAATTTCAAATGGTTTTTAAATAAATGGACACTCGTTTTTTCAGAAGGATTATTGCGGGTAAATTCGATCGTATCGGAACCTTCCCAACTGGCATTTGTATTGGCTCCCGTGCTCTTTATTTCCATCTATAATCTTATGAATAACCAGGTTTTCATGTTTTCAAAAAAGAAAGCTTATTTATTCATCATCATTTCGCTGCTCACTTTTTCAACTCACGCTTACATTATTATATTGTTCAGTATTGCCTTTATTCTGCTCCGCCACATCTCGCTGCCTAAAACAATCATTTTGTTGGTGTCTTTGTTTTTTGCTTTTACCTATATATATGCCAACTTCGACCTGGTACGAAAAAGGGTAGATGATTCACTCTTGATAGTTAAGGAATATGACAGAATTCATGATCGGGTTTTTTTAATGAGGCTTAACAGTTCTTCTTTCGCTTTACTAAACAATTATGTTGTAGCTATCGAATCATTTAAAAAAAATCCTGTCTTCGGCGGCGGACTCGGCTCTCACCCGGAGTCATTTGATAAATATTCATTAACGAAATCGGTTCAGCTTCCCTTCGAGGACTTCAATAAAGCAGATGCGAATTCTTTATTTCTGAGGCTGACTTCAGAAACGGGACTAATGGGGATAACCATATTTCTCGTTTTAATCTTTAAGTTCCGATTCGGTGATTCGTCAAATATGAAACGCTGGATCATTAGCCACAGCATTCTCGTAATGATGATAGCCGGCTTTTTAAGGGAGGGCCATTATTTCCATAGTGGCGTACCTTTCTTCATTTTCGCTTATATTTTTAACTACCGGCAGGGACAGAAAGAAAAAGAGAAGCAGGTACAAAAACGAAAAATTTTAAACACAACAGATAAACATGAGGTACATATTAATTACGGGGGGAGCAGGTAATGTAGGCAGCAGCCTCGCAGGCTTATTGGTTAAAGATCAGAATAATTTTGTGGTGGTGGTAGATGATCTGAGCACAGGCTCCATAGAAAAGCTTCCGCCCAAAAGTGTTTCAAGCTTTAAATTTATAAGGGCCGATGCCAACAGGTTCGATGAGATAGCCCCTGTTATGCTGCATTACTCTTTTGAGTACGTTTTTCATTATGCCGCGGTGGTGGGTGTGCAGCGTACACTGCATATGCCGATAGCGGTGCTGGAAGATATAGATGGCATTAAAAACGTACTTTCTCTTTCCAAAAGCACCAGTGTTAAAAGGGTATTTTTTTCCTCTTCTTCCGAAGTATACGGAGAACCATTTGAGATACCGCAAAAAGAAAATACCACACCCCTGAATTCGAGATTACCGTATGCCATTGTAAAAAACTTGGGAGAGGCCTACCTGCGCTCTTACCAGCAGGAATATGGGCTTGACTATACCATATTCAGGTTCTTCAATACCTACGGACCAAACCAGAGCACAGATTTTGTGATCGCTAAATTTATTATGGCGGCCTTACACAATGAGGATATCCCCATTTACGGTGATGGTTTGCAAACCCGGACTTTTTGCTATATAGACGACAATATTGAAATTGCGAGGCTTGCCATTGAAAAGGACTTACTGGTTAATGATACCATTAACGTGGGCAGCAATCTGGAAATAACTATTGCCAACCTTGCAAAACGGGTAATAGAAGTGCTGGGCTCATCTTCAAAGCTTATTTACTTACCACCGCTGAAAGAAGGGGACATGAGAAGAAGGTGCCCCGACAACAGTAAGATGATGAGTTTGCTTGGACGTGAGTTGACTTCCCTGGACAAAGGAATTGTATTAACGGCTGCAGCCATGAAAAATAAATAATGAATATTCTTGTTTTATATACCCGGTTTTCAGCATACATAAATGCATCTTTTTCTCATTATGCAGAGCTGCATCATTCAAATGTGCATGTAGTTAAATATGCAACAGATAAAAATTCTCCTTTTCAGCTTAAGAAAAGTGTCTACCTCTCGTTTTATAACCGCGATGAGATTGACATGAAGGCTTTGATATCCCTCATACAACAAAATGATATTAAAGTAGTGATCTCTGCGGGATGGGCCGATAAGCTGTATATGAAAGCTGCCAAATGGGCACACGCTAACAACTTGCTCACCATCTGCATTGCAGATAATCAATGGATGGGAACATTAAAACAGCGCCTGCTCACGTTCATCAGCCCATGGGTTTTAAAAACACGATTTGACAAAATGTGGATCCCTGGAGTGTATCAATTTGAATATGCAAGGAGACTGGGCTT
The DNA here is from genome assembly GCF_035444585.1 of Agriterribacter sp. Classification (GTDB taxonomy): domain Bacteria; phylum Bacteroidota; class Bacteroidia; order Chitinophagales; family Chitinophagaceae; genus Agriterribacter. The sequence continues at coordinate 5,587 of NZ_DAOMOZ010000179.1, read as the reverse complement.
TGCGCGATACAATATTATGCTGCGCTATTATACGGCAGACACGAACCTGTTCATATCGCATGCAAAGACCAATGTGCCAAAGCGATTTATTTATGTTGGCAGGCTATTGGAAATTAAGGGCATTGAGGTTCTGCATAAAGCCCTTAATGCAATGATACCCTATCTAAAGAAAAACAATTGGAGCTTTCTTATAGTGGGCAACGGCAATAAAAGAGAAGAGTTTGAGCAAATGGCATTGGCACATGATTGTATAGAATACTATGCATTTCTCCAGCCACACGAACTGGCGGCCAAAACTGCTGATGGAGGCGTATTTGTACTGCCCAGCAATTACGATGCATGGGGGGTGGTAGTACATGAGTATGCTTTGCTTGGCAGCCCTTTATTGTTGTCTGAAGCGGTAGGATCACGTTCTGCATTCTTGATTGACGGATTCAACGGGAAAGTCTTTGTAAGCGGATCATCTGCCAGCTTACAACAGCAATGCATTGCGTTTATGGACACCACGCCGGATAACCTGAATGAAATGGGAAAGCGAAGCCAGGCATTAGCCTCAGGATATAGTCTTGACATTTGGGCAGCAACTTTAAAAAATTCAATTGACGATTATTTCTCAGGGGTAAAGCACAACCCCTTAAAAAGAACAAAGTACCAGTAAGCAAAAACGTTCTATTGCCCTAACCTGTATTTAAATAATGACCCCAAAAAAGATCATGCTCTTCACAGACTGGTACGAACCCGCCTTCAAAGCCGGCGGTCCCATCCGTTCCTGCGTGAATTTTGCAGCGCACATGAAGGAGGATCATGATATTTATATTTTCACCGGCGACAGGGACCTGGGTGATGAACATGCTTATCCGCAGGTTGAAACCAATCGCTGGATAAAGCGGAATGGTGTTCAGGTTTGCTATGCTTCCCCCGGCGCGCTGAACTGGGAAAATATCCTGGTGCAGGTACAGGATATTAAGCCCGACTATATTTACCTGAACAACATGTATTCCAGGTATTTTACCATTTACCCCTTGCTGATGAAAAGGCTGGGCTTTATTAAGGCTAAAGTGGTGCTTGCTCCGAGGGGAATGTTGCAACAGGGCGCCATTCAGTTTAAGTCGGGCAAGAAGAAGACCTTTTTGGCTGCGTTGAATTTTTTGGGTGTGTCTAAATATATTCATGCTCATGCCACAGATGAGCAGGAGAAAAAAGATATTTATACCTATTTGCCCAGCGTAAATAATGTAACGGTTATTCCAAATTTTTCACCTGCAGCTCAGCCCGAGTTAACTTATTTAAAGAAAAATAAAGGAGAGATCAGGGCTGTTTTTATTTCACGGGTTGCTCCAAAAAAAAATATTTTATTTTTCCTGTCTCTGCTGTTTCAGCTGCCTGCAGCCACACAGTTGGATTTTACGATCAGGGGCGCCGTAGAAGATGAACAATACTGGCAACAGTGCATTGATGCTGCAAAAGCGTTGCCCGAAAACATTTCCGTGCAGTATGAAGGCCCGGTAAACAACAATGAAGTAACCACGGTAATACAACAACATCATCTTTTTGTGTTGCCAACGCTTGGCGAAAATTTCGGTCATGCCATTTTCGAGGCTTTGAGCGCCGGCCGGCCGGTGCTCATTAGTGATCAAACGCCCTGGCGCAATTTGCAGGAACAGCATGCGGGATGGGACCTGCCGTTAACAGATGAGAAAGCTTTTGTGCAGGTGTTGCAGGAAGTGGCTGATATGGATGATGAAGCTTATCAGCAGTGGAGCGCCGGGGCGTGGCAGTATGCCAAAAATTTTACGGAAAGCGCTAACCTGAAGGAAAAGTATAAGGAGTTATTCAGTTAAAGGCCCGTCTTGCGAGGCGTGAACCAATTCCGGAAGTTAGAACAACTACACACGCCGAAGCAAGCCCATTGAAGCGAAGCGGAGTAGAAAGCCGGTTTAAAGAAAGGTAATCCGTCTCACATCCGGGAGATTACTTCGACCCTGTAACATGTTCATATAGTACTTTAATCCCGTCGGGGTCTCGTAATGACGTTTGCAAAAGGCGGATTCGTTTATATCATAACCAATAAACACCATACGGTACTATATACCGGGGTTACCAGTAACCTTGCAGCGAGGATAAGGCAACATAAAGAAAAAAAGTACCCGAAAAGCTTCTCAGCCAGGTATAATACAGATAAATTAATATACTATTGCTTCTTTCCAACCATTATGGAAGCCATTGAGGAAGAAAAAAGGATCAAGGCAGGAAGCAGGGCAGCGAAAATAAGATTGATTGAAAGTATGAACCCCGAATGGAATGACCTGTGGGAGGAGATAAAGGCATGGTGATAAAAAAGGAACGTCATTGCGAGACGTAAATGCATGCCAGAAGTTAAAAAGAATTATACACGTCGAAGCAAGCCTATAGAAGCGAAGCGGAAGATACAGCCCAACGAAACGGATGTAAAATTTTGAAAACTACACACACCGAAGCCCATAGAAGCGCAGCGGAGTAGTAAGCCGGTTTAAAGGAAAGTAATTAACCTCCGAATGAAGAGATTACTTCGACTCTGTAACATACCCACACAGTATTTTAATTCGTTCAGGGTCTCGTTAGATAAAAATTATACACATCAATGTCCCGCACTGATCACAGCACATACAGTAACAACTGGTACAAACAAAGTATAGGAGCCGGTAAAATAAAACAGGCACTTTGGTATTTTACCAATGTAATTTTTTTCATTAATCCGCTTAACCCGTTGTCGGGTTTGAAATGCTGGTTGCTGAAACGCTTTGGCGCAAAACTGGGAACGGGTGTGATCATAAAACCGGGTGTAAACATCAAATACCCCTGGAAACTGGTCATTGGCGACCACTGCTGGATTGGTGAATCGGTTTGGATAGATAATCTTGGTAAAGTAACACTGGGCAACCATGTTTGCATTTCCCAGGGAGCCATGTTGCTTACCGGAAATCATAACTATACCAAAACGAGTTTTGATCTAATGATAAAAGAAATTATACTTGAAGATGGCGTTTGGATTGGGGCAAAAGCCACGGTTTGTCCCGGCGTTACTGCTTTTTCACATGCCATGCTCAGCGTAGCATCGGTAGCGACAAAAAACCTGGAAGCTTATAGCATTTATTCGGGTAACCCGGCCGTAATGCTTAAACAAAGAGTGATAACGTAGAAAAGAATTTTATCGGCATGAAAATCTCCCTTATCACCGCCACCTACAACAGCGCCTCTACCATACGCGATACACTGCAATGCATACAGGAGCAGGATTATGCGGATATTGAACATATTGTAGTAGACGGGGGATCGGCAGATGATACTTTGCGCATTGTTGCCGGGTTCCCGCATATAGCCAAAGTCATTTCCGAGAAGGATGAAGGCATTTATGATGCCATGAACAAGGGCATTGCAGCAGCCACCGGCGATGTGATCGGTATTTTGAATTCGGATGATGTGTATGCCCGCAACACGGTTGTTTCAACCATAGCCCGGGCTTTTAACAATCCCGGCGTTCAGGCGGTTTATGCCGACCTGCAGTTCGTGCAGCGCGATGATTTACATAAAGTGGTACGCACCTGGAAGGCGGGCAAATACAATAAACGAAGCTTCTATTACGGCTGGATGCCACCGCATCCTACTTTTTTTGTACACCGGAAAGTATACGACAAGGTAGGTCTTTTTAATTGCAGCCTGCGTTCGGCAGCCGATTATGAGCTCATGCTGCGCATATTGCTGAAGCATGAAATACCGGCCGTGTACATTAATGAAGTGATCATTAAAATGCGGGTAGGCGGCGTAAGCACGGCATCCTTAAGGAACAGGTTAAAGGCCAACAGCCAGGACAGGCTGGCCTGGAAAATAAATGATCTGGATCCTTATTTCTTTACTTTGTACATGAAACCGCTGCGAAAGCTGGGACAGTTTTTGAAGCGATAGCAGGAACCCATGGGGTTTGTGAAGGAGAAACTGCAGGGTGGCAAAGCCTCATAGGTTGAACAGAGGGGAAGAGTATTTCAGGAAATGTGGAAAATGTTGCGGTCGGTACGCGACGAAGGAGCGTCAGACCGCATAATAGTTGCAGGGTACAGGGGAGAAGCATCAAAAAACAGATCACCAGAACCAAACTTGCAGACGCTTCGTACCTCGCCACGACGAGCAGGCTCAGGATGACAAACAACAGTAACGCTGTTGATCATTTAAAATGGAGCCGGATCAACAACCCACTGCTCGTCACCCTAACGCAGGAAGGGTCTAATTATAAACCACAAACTTACAAACCATAAATCTACCTATATCCCATCATGAGTAAAACCGCGTTAATTACCGGCATTACCGGGCAGGACGGCGCTTATTTAGCCGAACTATTGCTATCAAAAGGATATTTCGTGCACGGCATCAAACGCCGCAGCTCACTGTTCAACACCGAACGGATAGATCACCTGTACCAGGATCCGCATGAGCAAAATGTGCGCATGAAGCTGCATTACGGTGATCTTACCGATTCTACCAACCTCATCCGCATCATACAGGAAACCCAGCCGGATGAAATATATAACCTTGCGGCCATGAGCCATGTGCATGTAAGCTTTGAAACCCCTGAATATACGGCCAATGCCGACGGACTGGGTGCCCTGCGCATACTGGAAGCCGTTAGGTTCCTGGGGCTGTCGCAGAAAACCAGGGTATACCAGGCATCCACTTCCGAATTATACGGACTGGTGCAGGCGGTGCCGCAATCGGAAACAACGCCTTTCTATCCGCGGTCGCCTTATGCCGTAGCCAAGTTATATGCCTACTGGATCACCGTAAATTACCGCGAGGCTTATAATATCTTTGCCACCAACGGCATCCTGTTCAATCATGAATCACCATTGCGGGGCGAAACATTTGTTACGCGAAAAATAACACGCGGAGTGGCAAAGATCGCCCTGGGCATGCAGGATAAGATATATCTCGGTAACCTCAATGCGCAGCGCGACTGGGGCCACGCCAAAGATTACGTGGAAGCCATGTGGCTGATACTGCAGCAGGATAAACCCGAAGACTATGTAATTGCCACGGGCATTACCACCCCCGTACGTGAATTTGTGCGCATGGCATTTGCAGAAGTGGGAATAGCAATAGCTTTCAAAGGAACCAACGACAAGGAAACAGGCGTGGTGAAATCCTACAGCAACCCCAATTACCAGTTGGAGCCGGGTAAAGAAGTGATAGCTGTTGATCCCAAATATTATCGCCCAACGGAAGTAGACCTGCTGATCGGCGATGCCACCAAAGCCAGAACCAAACTGGGCTGGAAACCAAAATACGACCTCCCGGCACTGGTAAAGGAAATGGTAGCCGCCGACGTTGAGCTTTTTAAAAAAGAAAAGCTTTTGAAAGAAAGCGGGTTTGCAGTGAAGAATCAGTACGAATAGATTGAAGCACCAAGAACCAAATCACAAAAAGCAAAACAAATTCGAAATCTAAAGCGCGAAATCCGAAGAACCGCGAACCCAAACCATAAACAAAAAACTATAAATAATATCCTTGAACACACACGATAAAATATATGTTGCCGGTCACCGGGGAATGGTGGGTT
>NZ_DAOMOZ010000178.1:0-10147 GCF_035444585.1 Agriterribacter sp. | reverse complement strand
ATGTTACAGGGTTCAGGTTTCAAGTTGCAGGTTTCAGGGAGTGTCCCTGCCGGCAACCTCTCGCCTCTCACCATTCACCTCTCACCACCTCTCACCACCTCTCACCATTCACCTCCCCTAATTCACCACCTTATTGGCGCAGCTGCTGCTGGCAAAAGCCTCCGGCTTGGCTTTAAAAGCAAAGCCCATTCCCAGTATATAGCCCATTGCTTCACGCAGGGCTTCGTTGCTTTTAAAATGAGGATTGGTATTGATGTCGGCATGCACTTCCATATCAACGTCAAACACAGTAAACAGATCGCATAGTTCATAAGCGATCTCAATGCTTTTGGCTACTTCCACCAGCATTCTTTCTTTAATGGAATACTGCCTGGTTGTTTTTTCATTGTGAATGAACATAAAGCCGCCGTGGCCTTCGCGAAGAAATACGATTACCGTTGCGAACTCGGTTTCCGCGCCCTTTACCTGCGAGTCTGTACCAATACAAACTTTCAGGTGAAAGCCTTTTCTTGTTTCGCGGATGATGGCTTCTTTAACTTCATCCTTAATAGGGAGATGGATGTGTTCTCCGTTAAATCTTCTCCATAGCATACTTGAATCGGTTTTCCCAATGTACGTTTTTTTTTAAATTTATGCGTTATCGTTAGAATAATATTTGGATATGGGGCTTAAGCAACGGGGTTTCGTGCTTCTGCGATTTGAGATTCCGCTTCGGATTTTGAAGTTAAGTCTTCGTATTCAGGGCCTGCCGGTGCGGGCATGAAAGATCTACTTACATTTCTCTGCTAATATTGTCCCGTGCTCAGCAAAACCAGGGTGCATGCCTCCCGGGCTTTAATGGCATGATCATTTGCCAGGCGGTACAGTTCCCCGTTTTCCGTACCGGGATTAAAGATGATGCGTTTGGGGCGGAGTGATAAAATATAGTCGTAATATTCTTTCTGATGTGAAGGATTCAAATAAAGCGTTACTGTATGCACGTCTGCATAAGGCTTTTGTTCCGTGTCAATGTGAACATCTTTCACCACCGCATTTCTCCTGCCAATGGCTACTACTTCATGCCCCGCATTGCGGAGGCAGTCAAGGGCAAGATAGCTGTATCGCTGCGGGTTAGCCGATGCACCCAGGATGAGTGTTTTCTTTTTTTCTGTTGACATAGCACAAAGGTAAACCGTAAAGTTGAGTTATAACCGTACTTTACCGGTTGATGATTTTGATAATTGTGAGCTGCCCGAAAAGTTTTATTCACATTATGCCAAACTAACATAAGGCCTTTGTTGTTCGACCCTTTCAGGGTCAATACAGGAACTTGTGCATAAGTGAGCCGTACCCTCCGCAGGAGGAACAAGCCGCTTTTGGATACTCTTTTTTTCCGCCATCCCGGAAGGATATGATCAGCTATACATAATGACATAAATAATGCAGTATAAATGATTGTATTTATGAAAACAAATAATTATGCGAGTTCTTTCAGTTAAGGATGGTGAAATAATGCAGGTTGCACTTCAGCAGGAAATATTAAGGTCAGAAGAATCCCGTTATGACCATAAGTTGCATGGAGTATTACTTGCATCTCAGGGTTACGACAGTTACCAAATTGGAGAAATGTTTGGTCAGTCACCTACTACAATACAAAGATGGGTTAATCGGTTTAACAAGTCAGGCTTTGCAGGCTTACAGGATAAGGAGCGTTCGGGCCGCCCCAGATCTTTAGATGCAAAGCAATGGTCAAAGATTGAGAAACATTTACGTCAGCCTCCCCTGTCTTTTGGTTATAAGCAAAACCTTTGGGATGGCAGGCTTTTGTCAAAACATCTTCAAGGACATTTAGGGGTTGTACTTGGCGTAAGACAATGTCAACGGTTATTTAAAGCAATGAGTTCCGGTATCGGAAACCCAGACCTGTGATTGCAAAAGCAGATGAAGCGGATCAAAGCGCTTTTAAAAAAACCCCGGTCGCTGGCAAAAAAAATAAAGATTGATATTTGCTTCGGGGATGAATGTCATTTTCAACAGCATGGCAGTCGTTGTAAAATGTGGGTATCGCCCGAAGATAAAGACCCTGTTGTAAAACACGCTCCAACAAGAAAGAGCATTTCATTATTTGGTGCGGTATATGCTACAACAGGAAAAATGGTTTCTATGGTCACAACGATCTTTAATGCAGAAACGTTTTTGTCTTTTTTAAAAAAGCTGCTAAGGTCAAAAACCAGAGGAAGAAAACTGTTGGTAGTTCTGGATAACGCAAAATATCATCACGCTGTAATGCTAAAGCCCTGGTTAGAAACGAACAAGGCAAAGATAGAGTTGCTCTTCTTGCCACCATAAAGCCCGGAACTTAATCATATTGAGCGCGTATGGAAGTTGACAGGGAGGCTTTGCACTCACAACAGATACCTTGCAACACTATCAGAAGTAGAAACGACCATAAATGAACAAATGAAATATTGCAGAAAGCCAAATGATGAATTAAAGAAATTATGCTGTATTATTTAAGACGCTATGTATATATCCATATACTTTAAATGATTGGTAAATTTCTCTTGAATATTATTGTTGTTTTTTTCTTCCTTCCCATCCGCTGGCGGGATGATGCACAGCCGTTCTTAAAATTCGATTGAGGATTTACCGTCAGTCTATATGAAGTTGCATCTTTACGGTTATACCAGACCCTGAAGGGGTCACCGGTTTATACCAGGATGGTAATAGGATGTGTTACGACCCTGAAGGGGTCGAAGACAAAGAAAGAGTAACAAAAAAAGCCGCCTGTTGTACAGGCAGCTTTCCTAAACCGGCAGGCAACCGCACCACACACTCCTTTTTAATTAGGGCTGTTGTTAAAGCAATACCGGTCCACCGTTCATTATTTCAGCAGGAACGGTATTACCATACTGTTCAAAATTTTTGATGAACTGCCCTGCTAATTTTTTGGCAGTTTGCACATATGCATTTTTATCGTTCCAGGCATTTTCAGGATTGATGATGCTGTAAGGCACACCCGGGCAGCTCTGCGGTACAGCCAGCCCGAAAAACTTGTCAGTGCTGTATACTGCATCATTTAGTTTGCCGTGTAAAGCAGCATGGATGATGGCACGGGTATACCGCAGGAGGATGCGCTTCCCTGTTCCGTACGAACCGCCTGTCCACCCGGTATTGATCAGCCAGACATTGGCCTCGTGTTTATGCAGTTTTTCACCCAGCATTTTCGTGTATACTACGGGATGGAGCGGAAGGAATGGCGCCCCGAAGCAGGCGCTGAAAACCACTTTAGGCTCTGTAATACCGGTCTCCGTTCCTGCTATTTTAGCGGTATAGCCACTGATGAAATGATACATTGCCTGCTCCCGCGTAAGCCTGGAAACAGGCGGAAGCACGCCATAGGCATCACAGGTTAAAAAGAATATATTATCCGGCGCGGCACCTTGTGAGGGTTCTGCAATATTGGAAATAAAGTGCAGGGGATAAGATACCCTGGTATTTTCGGTGATGCTTTTATCAAAAAAATCAATCCGGTCGGTACCGCTAATAAAGCGGGTATTCTCTACCAAAGCGCCATACCGGATGGCTTTATAAATATCGGGTTCTTTATCTTCTTCAAGACCTATACATTTGGCATAGCAACCGCCTTCAAAGTTAAAAATGCCTTCATCACTCCATCCATGTTCGTCATCTCCGATCAATTTACGTTCCGGCGATGTGCTGAGCGTGGTTTTACCCGTACCGCTTAGACCAAAGAAAAGAGCGGCATCATTCTTTGCCCCGATATTGGCTGCGCAATGCATGCCCAATACATTTTTTTCTATGGGAAGCAGGTAGTTGAGCACCGAAAAAACTGCCTTTTTGATTTCACCGGTGTAGGCGGTTCCGGCAATCAATATCATTTTATGCTTAAAGCTGATCACTACTGCATTTTCCTGCCTTATGCCGCATGCTTTGTAAGGCAGTTGTAATCCGGATGCCGAAAAAATATGCCAGTGCGGACCAAAGTCTTCCAGCTCCTCTTCCGTTGGCTGCAAAAACATGTTGGCTGCAAAAAGATTGATCCAGGGCTTTTCATTTACAATACGGATGTTAAAGCGGTACTCCGCATCTGCGCAGGCATAACAATCCCTCACCCAAAGTTCAGGCTGGCTGTTAAGATAAGCGGTAACATGACTGAAAATAATATCGAAATAATGTGTTTCAAGCGGCAGGTTGATGTCGTTCCAGTTCACAGTGTTTGTGGTAATATGGTCTTTAACAATGAACCTGTCCTTAGGGCTTCTTCCCGTAAATTTTCCCGTTTCCACCACCAGCGCACCCGTATCACTGAGCGTCCCTTCGCCCAACTGAAGTGTGGCTTTTATCAGTTCCCCGCGGCTGGCCTGGTAATGCGTGCTGTCCGATACTTTTAAGCCATAACGTATCAGTTCACCGGGAGAAAATAAAAATACAGGTACTGCCATAAAAACGGTTTGAGAAGGCAAAGCTAAAGATCAAATCTGAATTTACCTAACGAACGTTAGTTTTTTAATGATTGCCTGACCAACAACTGGTAAAAGAACCAAAATTGCAAAACTGCGGCAATTGGAATGCATGCTGTTTTGCTGACTGCTTTTTTTTGTGTTAACTTAACAAAAGTGGAATTGTGCTTTATTGGGGCAGGAAGACTTGATGATACAAGTTTAATTATTATCACTTCATAATAGAAAGCATGATAAAAATATATTTTACCCTTCTTTCGGGATTGATATTTTATCAGAATGCAAAATCCCAGATGACTGATGAGTATAAAGTAAATGTTGAGGCGGCAGATTCTTTGTATCGTAAGGGTGAATATTTAAATGCGGCGAAAACATTTTCAAAGGCTTTTGAATCAGTAGGGTGGAAGGGTTTGGTAAACGACAGGTATAATGCTGCCTGTTGCTGGGCGTTGGCTGGCATACCAGATAGTTCGTTCTATCAATTGAATAAGATCGTATCCGGCGCAAGCTATTCGAATATAGATCATATTAAAAATGATGAAGATTTAAGATCATTACACGCCGATGCCCGTTGGACAAGCCTTCTTGATGTAATTGAAAAGAACAAAGAAAAAATAGAAGAAAACTTCAATAAACCCTTGATTAAACAACTGGATACCATTTTTAATGATGACCAACTTTATAGAATACAATTGGATTCCATAATCGCTGAATATGGGCCGGGCTCTGATGAAATGAGGAAGCAGCTACAACGTATGAATGCTGCAGATTCCATCAATTTGATCAAGGTTACCAATATCCTGAATAAATTTGGTTGGCCTGGTACAAAAGAAATTGGTGCAAAAGGAAGCATAACACTGTTCATTGTAATTCAGCATGCGGATATAGAAACCCAGGAAAAGTATTTACCGTTAATAGAAAAGGCTGTTGAAAGCGGGGACTTAGCTGCTGGTAATTTAGCTTTAATAAAAGACAGGATGCTATTAAGAAAAGGAAAAGAACAAATTTATGGGACCCAGGTTGGTTTTAGTAAAGAATCGGGGTTGCACTATATATTACCGCTTTCTGATCCTGACAATGTTGACGCACGGCGAAAATCAATTGGTCTTCAACCATTAGCTGAATATGTGAAGCAATGGAATATCGTTTGGGATCCTGCAAAGTATAAGGAGCAACTGCCGGCTATCAAAAAAGAATTCCAAAGGCAAAATATTCCCTGATTTAAATCGTAAAAAATAACAGCAATGCTCAATTATCCGGAAAGAGCAGGACTATTGATTGCATTTATACTGGCTTCGGAAGCACCTGTGAGAAGTCAGAATAATATAAAAAACTATATAACTGGTTCATCAATTGAAGTATCTGCTATTGAGCCGGACTCCACAGATTACCGTGATTTGGAGCCTATAGGCAATGCCATCGGAAATGCGAGGATTGTAATGCTGGGCGAGCAGGATCATGGAGATGCGCCTGCCTTTTTAGCTAAAACGCGACTGATCAAATATCTCCACGAGAAAAAAGGATTTAATGTGCTTGCATTTGAAAGTGATTTTACGGTATTAAATTATGGGTGGGAAAGGATAAATAGATCAGGGATTGATTCTTTAATACAGAAAAGTATACCTGCACTTTGGACAGATTGCGCCAGTTGTCAAAACTTATTTAAGGAATATATTCCCGACCGGTATGAAGCTGCACCTCCGTTAAGGATTACTGGTTTTGATAATCAGATGAGCGCTTCCGTAGTCGTAGGTATTTTGGATAGTGTAATCAGGGCGGAAAAACTACCTGTTGCATCATTGCCAAATTATAGTGAAGAAATTATTCCCCGGCTAAAAGGCGGATGTATTTATGGACAGGGTACTATTGAGCAGAATAATAATTGCAAAAATTACCTGGTCGCAATAAAGAAGGAGCTATCTGAAAAACTGACGGCAAATGATTTCTGGGTCAGGGTTGTTGATAATATGATCAGTATATACAGAATACATACAAATAAAAAAGGTAGTCACTTTGACAGGTCAAATCTTCGTGACAGTCAAATGGCTATGAATTTAGAATGGATTGCAAAAGTGAAGTACCCGGATCAGAAAATCATAGTATGGGCCCATAACCATCATGTCTCAAAGTATTCGGGTCATTACCCTGTAAAGTTTTTCAATGAAGCCAAAACCATGGGAACTTTTTTTACCGAAATGGAGGGTAATGAAAAAAACACGTATATAATGGGTTTTACTTCCTATCAGGGAACATACGGCCGGCTATATCCCCATGCCATATATAAAATACCACCGCCTGAAACCAACAGCTTTGAAAACTGGATTCCCAAAGCGTATCAATATGCATTTGTGGATTTCAGGAAATTCAATATGCTATACCCGAACCGGGATAAAAATTTTAACCTGTCGGGTGGAGTTGTAAATAACCGGTATCATCAAAACTATAAAGCTATGTGGAACAAAGTATTTGATGGTGTGTTTTTTATCCGTGAAATGTATCCTTGCGAAAACATAGCTGGGTCGGTTAAAAGAACCGAATCGCAAAAACAAGAACCAGGGCAATAAAATTCGAAGCTATAAGCTCTAAATCCGAAAATGCGGTCGGCACCCGACGAAGGAGGGTCAGCACCGCATCTGAACGCAAAGTCCCTGAAAGCAAATAATAAGAACCAAATAACAAGAAACAAACCTGTCCGCAGGGGCGGATAAAACCCAATCCGAATGCAACAATAAACCTCAAACCAAAAGCCACAAATTCCAAAATCCGCGACATGACACTGAAACCTCATACCTCCTCACCAATGTTTTTTGCAAGCCGGCATTTTATGCAGATATTGCATTATTATTCAACCGGATAAAGCATTCCGCTATGAAGTATCTGCCATTGAATCCAGAAATATTTGTTCAGAACCGCAAAAGGTTTACCGCCCGCATGGAAAAAAACGCCATAGCCATATTCAACAGCAATGATGAATTACCGTCAAATGGCGATGCGCTGTATCCTTTTAAGCAAAATTCTGATCTGTACTGGCTCACGGGCATTGAGCAGGAAGAATCCATGCTGATCCTTTACCCCGGCAACCCCGACAAAAAATACAGGGAAGTGCTGGTGCTGGTGCGGCCCAATGAGCTGAAGGAAAAGTGGGACGGGCACCGCCTGAGGGCAAAGGAGGCCGAAGCCATATCGGGTATTTCAACGATCGTATGGTTAGATGCGCTGGATGGCTTGCTGCAGCCCTGGATCCATTTGTGTAATATCATTTATCTCAATACCAATGAAAACGACAGGAAGGCAAATCTTGTGCCTGTGAGGGATTATCGCTATGCGAGGCAAATGCGGCGCCGTTACCCGCTGCACGAATACAGGCGCAGCGCCAGGATACTGAAGGAGCTGAGGGGCATTAAAACGGCGCTTGAAGTTGAAGTAATGCAGCAGGCGATAGACATAACGGAAAAAACATTCAGGCGCTTATTGTCTTTTATCCGCCCGGGGGTGATGGAGTATGAAATTGAGGCCGAAATTTTTCATGAATTTTTAAGGAACCGGGCTACGGGTCCGGCCTATGGATCTATAATCGCAAGCGGCGACAGGGCAAGAACCCTGCATTATATATCGAACAACAATGAATGCAAAGATGGCGAATTGGTATTGATGGATTTTGGCGCTGAGTATGGAGGATATTGCGCCGATCTTACCCGTACCGTTCCCGTGAACGGCAAATTTACCAGGCGGCAGAAAGAAGTGTATAATGCCTGCCTGCATTTGCATCGCTACGCCGCATCCATTTTAAAGCCGGGCATCACCTTAGTTGATTATACCGAAAAAGTGGGGGAGGAGGCAACAAAGCAGTTTTTGAAGATCGGCCTGCTGAAAAAAGCGGATGTCAAAAATGAAGACCGGGAAAACAGGGCCTACCGGAAATATTTATATCACGGTATTTCACATCACCTTGGCATAGATGTGCATGACCTGGGTACACGAACCGAACCCGTGCGGGCAGGGATGGTATTTACCATTGAACCGGGTATTTACATTGAAGAAGAGCAAACGGGCATACGCATTGAGAATAATTTCTGGATCACCAAAAACGGCAATAAAGACCTTATGAAAAAAATTCCCATCACTGCAGACGAAATTGAAGCGCTGATGAAAAAATAAAAACAACGTGCCTTACTTTCTATCTGCCACAAACTGCACCATTGATGAAGCAAATCCCTAATATTTTTACACTGATCAACCTGTTTTTCGGTTGCCTGGCTATTATTGTGATACTGCAAAGCGGCATTGAATTGATTACCACGGGCGAAGGAATACAAATGATGAACATGCCGGAACAAATTTTTATGGCTTCACTGTTCATTGCCTTAGCTGCCGTGGTTGATTTTTTTGACGGATTTCTTGCCCGTTTAATGAATGCTTCCTCTGCCATGGGCAAGCAGTTGGATTCCCTGGCAGATGTGGTAAGCTTTGGAGTGGCGCCGGGGCTGATCATTTACCAGTTCCTGCGTTTGTCGGTAGCCCGCGAAGCAGACGGGCTGGATGCTTCCGTTGCCTGGTTGCTGCCGGCTTTGCTGCTGCCCTGTGCCGCAGCCTGGCGCCTTGCTAAATTCAATCTGGATGAAAACCAGACCTATCATTTTAAGGGCGTACCTACACCGGCTGTGGGGTTGCTTGTTGCTTCCTTTCCGCTCATCTTCTGGCACAGTTCCGCAGCAACGGTAACGGATATCTTTTTAAACAAATGGTTATGGTACGCAGTGGTGTTATTGCTTAGCTGGCTGATGGTATCCGATATTCCCATCATGAGCCTGAAATTTAAAGATTATTCCTTTAAGAACAACAGTTCCAAATGGATACTGGTTTTGCTGGCAATCGTACTTGTGGTATTGTTTAAATGGGCAGCGGTTCCCTTTATTTTTATCGCCTACATTCTGTTATCTTTGCGGCTCAAAAATAAATAGAAACATGATCTACGCTGTTCATATCAATATTATGCCGTTGAAAGAGCTGCTCGACCCCCAGGGAAAGGCGGTGATGAGCGGTTTAAACAATCTGGGGCTTAAGGGCGTTGAAGATGTACGCATAGGGAAGCACATCGTCCTGCAAATTGAAGCCGGATCGGCCGAAGCAGCCAGGAAAATTGCAGAAGAAGCTTCGCAGAAATTATTAGCCAACCAGGTAATGGAATACTTTGAGATAGCGGTAGCTCCTGCCGTATAAAAGTCATGCTTTATATTGTTCCATCCCCCATAGGTAATCTTGCCGATATCAGTTTCCGGGCAGTCGCTGTTTTAAATGAGGTTGATCTTATACTGGCAGAAGATACCCGCACTTCATCGGTATTGCTCAGGCACTACGGTATACAAAAGCCGGTTACGCCCCACCACCAGCACAATGAGCATAAAATAGTACAGCATTTGGTAGAGCAGTTGCAGGCAGGTAAAACGATGGCCATGCTTACAGATGCGGGTACTCCCGGTATTTCCGACCCTGCATTTTTGCTGGTCAGGGAATGTATAAAGAACAATATCAGGGTAGAATGCCTGCCCGGTGCTACCGCATTTGTGCCGGCACTGGTGAACAGCGGGCTACCCATTAACCGGTTTTGTTTTGAAGGGTTCCTGCCTTTAAAGAAGGGAAGGCAAACCTTATTTAAAAAACTGGCCGAAGAAGAACGCACGATC
>NZ_DAOMOZ010000177.1:0-10254 GCF_035444585.1 Agriterribacter sp. | reverse complement strand
AATTTTCACTATTTTCTTTTTCTTTGATCAGCTCTGCGATCCATTTAAAGCCGGTAAGCACGTCATAGCAGGTTACATTATTTTCTGCGGCTATACGGTTGATCATACCGGTAGTTACGATGGTTTTTACCACCATATCATTTGCCCTTGCAATACCCTTGGCCTTGCGGGCTTCTATAAGATAATTGAATGCCAGCACAGCCGTTTGGTTACCATTTACCAGCACCCAGTTGCCTTTATGGTCTTTAACGGCAATGCCTACCCTGTCGGCATCGGGGTCGGTTCCCAAAAGAATATCCGCATCCAGCTCTTTGGCTTTTTTTAAGCCGATGCTCATAGCCTCACTTTCTTCCGGATTGGGATAAACAACCGTTGGAAAATTACCATCCGGCTTCGCCTGCTCTTCCACGATGGTAACATCGGTAAAGCCGTATCTTTTTAACAATTCGGGTACCAGCGTAATTCCCGTGCCGTGTATGGGCGTGTATACAATTTTAAGATCGTGCTGTTTGGCAATCACTTCGGGATGTACGCTCAGGTCCTTTGCCATCTGCCAGTAGGCCTCATCCATATCCTTACCAATAAGTTGTACCTCACCTCCCTGTCCGGCGGGAGGGTTCCATTTCACTTCATCAACCGAAGCAATTTTATCCACTTCGGCAATTACATTTTTATCGTGCGGCGGAACCAATTGCCCCCCGTCGTTCCAGTAAGCTTTATAACCGTTGTATTCTTTGGGATTATGAGAGGCAGTACATACCACCCCGCCCTGACAGCCCAGATGGCGGATGGCAAAAGACAGCTCAGGCGTTGGACGCATCGATTCAGACAGGTAAGCCCTGATGCCATTGGCGGCCATCACATTGGCTGTGATCTCTGCAAAGTTGCGGCTGTTATTTCGGCTGTCGTGCGCTATGGCAACTCTTATTTTGCCCCCGGGCCAGGTTTTTTTTAAATAATTCGCATAACCCTGTGTGGCCATGCCAATCGTATACTTATTGATGCGGTTGGTGCCAACCCCCATGATGCCCCGTAACCCGCCGGTACCAAATTCAAGATTTTTGTAAAAAGCTTCTGTTAGTTCATCAGGGTTTTCTGCCTCCAGCTTTTTTATTTCATATTTGGTGGCTTCATCAAAAGAACCGTTGAGCCACATGTTTACCCTGTCTTTAATTTTGGTGTCCATATTGTGTGTCGTTATTGTTTGCAATCAATTTATGCATATTTATCGAATTTCAGGGAAACGGGTAAATTATCAATATCATTCAAGCCATGCGCCGGTAATGATTTCATTTTCTACCTCTACAAAAATATGCTCCTGTAAAGTTGTGGCAACAGCATACCCTACATAATCTGTATGAACGGGGAAAGTTTTATGTGTTCTGTCTACCAAAGCAAGCGTTTGAATTTTTTTGGGCTGATCCTGCAAAAATGGTTTTAAGGCATACAGCATGGTTTTGCCGCTGTTGGCTACGTCGTCCACTACTATCACAACAGCATTATCAAAGTTTTTGCGCCCGCTTAATGTAATTTTGCCCGGCCGTCTTTTATCGTCTACTACAATATCCATCACTTCAATCTTTCCTTTAAAAGTACCGCTTAACAATTGCTTCAGCTTTTGGGCAATAACCACTCCGTTTTCCCTGATGCCTGCCAGCAATATCTGGTCTTCACCCGTATTGCGTTCCGCTATTTCAAATGCCATCCGCCTTAATATCTTGTCTATTTTTTCTTTGGTAAGAATGTAGTTCTTCATCCTTTATCAGTTAATCTTATCAAAACTAAGTGGTATTAATGAATAAAACAATTCGTACTAAACATCTTATCTTAGCGTTACAACTGTACTATGATACACATTGCCTCACAGATCGTTTTTATTATTGCCGCTGCTGCCGGTATCGGCCTGTTTGCAAAAAGAATTGCAGACATACGTAAAAACATACTTACAGGACGCGATGCTGATTTCACCGGCCAGTCATCCTTACGCTGGAAAAATGTGCTGCTGCTTGCCTTCGGGCAGAAAAAAATGTTCAGGAACCCGCTGGTGGCTGTGCTCCACTTTTTTGTGTACGCGGGGTTTATTATCATTAACATAGAAGTGCTGGAAATTGTATTAGACGGTATATTGGGAACACACCGCCTGTTTGCGCCCCTGTTGGGCAATCTGTACAGTTTCCTGATCAACGCTTTTGAAATACTGGCGGTGCTGGTGATTGTATCCTGCGCTGTTTTCCTTATCCGCAGGAATCTTATAAAACTGAAAAGGTTCATCAGTAAGGATCTCGATGGGTGGCCGCGGAGCGATGCCAATTATATACTGATCACAGAGATCGTATTGATGCTGCTTTTTTTAACCATGAATGCTACCGACCTGGCATTGCAGGAAAAAGGCTATGGTTATTATGCCGAAAACCCAACCGGCAGCTTTATTGTATCGGGCATGCTCACTCCTTTGTACGGATCATTTAGTGAAGCAACGCTGGTAGCAATAGAAAGAAGCTGCTGGTGGCTGCATATTTTAGGCATCCTCGCATTTATGAATTATCTGCCCTATTCAAAGCACCTGCATATCCTGTTTGCTTTTCCCAATGCATATTATGCGCGGTTGCTGCCCAAGGGGGAGATGAACAACATGCCGGCTGTGCAGAACGAAGTGTTATATGCCATGCAACCCGAACTGGCGCCTGCCGATGCCCCTCCGCCGGCGCGTTTTGGGGCGAAGGATGTGTTTGATTTAAGCTGGAGGAACCTGCTCGATGCTTATTCCTGCACCGAGTGCGGAAGATGCTCGGCTGCCTGCCCGGCTACCATTACAGGAAAGGCATTGTCGCCCCGGAAGATCATGATGGATACCAGGGACCGGGTGGAAGAAACAGGGAAAAACATCAGGCGGAACGGAACATTTAAAGATGACGGCAAGAGCCTGCTGCATGATTATATTACCGTTGAGGAACTGCGTGCCTGCACTACCTGTAATGCCTGCGTGGAAGAATGCCCCGTGAGCATCAGCCCGCTCGAGATCATTCTTGAATTGCGCCGTTCGCTTATTATGGAAGAAAGCAATGCACCGCAGGAATGGAATGCGATGTTCGGCAATATTGAAAACAATTTTGCTCCCTGGAAATTCAGTCCCGATGAAAGAGACGGATGGATGCGGGAGACGGAGTAAAGGGTTGCAGGATACAGGGCCCATGTTACAGGGAAATACCTGTGCATGCACCTTTGCACAACCTGTAACCTGCACCCTGAAACCTGCAACACCTCCATTTCATTTTTCGCTTTTCGCCAGCACCTTAAGGTTCAGCCTCACATTGTCGCCCATGCTTATGCTGCCGCCGCCTACGTTATAATCCCTGCGGTTTAATGTAAATTCACCCTCAAAAAGAAAATCATTTTCTTTTGGCGTTGCTTTAAAAGGAAAAGAAACTTCTTTGGTAACGTCTTTGATGGTGAGTTTCCCAAAAACAAAAAGATATTCTTTGCTGGTGCTTGTAGTTACCTGTGTCGACACAAAATGTATATCCGGGTATTTTTCAGCCTCAAAATAATCTTCCGACCGTAAATGATTGTCGCGCTGATCAATACCGGTATTGATGGTCTTAACATCTATCGTTACATCAAAATGAGAAGCGCTGAGACTGTCGGGGAAAAAAATGATTTTTCCCTGTAATCCTTTAAAGCTTCCGCTAACATTCACACCAAAATTCCTGATCTTGAATCCAATTTCCGATCCTTCATCAGCGGGTGTAAAATGCTGCCCGAAAGCAATAGCAGCTACGATCAGTGAAACAATAAGGGTAAATATTCGCTTCATGTCTTGATAACAGGTTGTGTCCTTCAAAGATATTAACAGATTTGTTAATGCCTTGCTTATATTCAAAGCATAATCTGATCATAATATGGAATAGCACAAAATAGTATAATGATAATTTTCGTTTAGCTTTGAAACTAAAATTAAATCCAGCATGAAGGTTCCGTTAATGTCAGAATTGTATGCCAACCGGGAACAGCCCGACATATTATTTTGGGTAGGCTGTGCCGGTAGTTTTGATCAGCGGGCGCAAAAAATAACAAAGGCCTTTGTAAGCATACTCAATAAAGTAAATGTAAAATATGCCATACTTGGAAAGGAAGAGGCTTGTACCGGCGATCCGGCCCGGAGAGCAGGTAATGAATTTTTATTCCAGATGATGGCTTACCAGAATATCCAGACACTGAACAACTATGGAATAAAAAAAATAGTTACCGCCTGCCCGCATTGCTTTAATATTCTTAAAAATGAATACCCCGAACTGGGGGGAAGCTATGAAGTGATCCATCACGCTGTTTTTTTGCAGCAACTGATTGATGAAGGAAAAATAAAGATGAAAGAAGCCGGTGATTTTAAAGGAAAGCGCATCACTTACCACGACAGTTGTTATTTGGGGCGTGCCAATAATATTTATGAAGCGCCGCGTAAAGTGCTTGAGGCGCTTGATGCCGAACTGGTGGAAATGAAACGTTGCGGCAGCAAAGGAATGTGCTGCGGGGCCGGGGGAGCACAAATGTGGAAGGAAGAAGAAAAAGGCTCCATACGTATCAATCACGAAAGAACCAATGAAGCCCTGGAAACCGGAGCCGGCGTAATTGCCTCCGCCTGCCCTTTTTGCAATACCATGCTTACCGACGGAGTAAAGAATAAGGAAAAAGAAGACAATGTGCGGGTGCTCGACATTGCCGAATTGATCAATGCCTCAATGGAGTGAATATGAAAGATCTGAAATGGAAAGTTTTATCATCGGAATACCTGTATAAAGCCACATGGTTCACCATTCGCAAAGACAAATGTGAAACACCCGAAAAGAAAATTGTTGATCCTTATTATGTATATGAGTTCCCCACCTGGGTTACGGCAATGGCGCTTACGGAGAACAACCAGGTGGTTATGGTTCGTCAGTACCGGCATGCGCTGGGTGAAACCATTATGGAAACGCCCGGTGGATGCGTGGATGATACCGATGCCTCTCTGCAGGCTGCCATTGAAAGGGAATTATTAGAGGAAACGGGATATGCATTCAGCCATTACGAATACCTGGGGAAAATATCTCCCAATCCCTCCACCAACGACAACCTCATGCATATGTATTTTGCCCGTGGGGGCAAAAAAGTGCAGGAGCAGCAACTGGATCAAAATGAAGAAATAGAAGTATACTTATTCAGCATAAGCGAGATCAAACAAATGCTGAAAGAAAATAAAATAATGCAGGCGCTTCACGCCACCTGCCTTTTTTACGGACTGCATAAACTGGGGGATATGGAGTATTGAATTAAATCCGAAGCCGGAAGAACGAAATTCGAAAAGGAAACACCAAGATCCAAATCACAAGAACCAAACCTGCAGGCAGGCCTGCCAAAATCCTAAGAATAAATTTCGAAATTCGAAAGACAAAAACCAAAAGTATGGTGAAAGGTGAAAAGAGAGAGGTGAAAAAGGAGTATTCATCCTTTTGTTAGCAGTAGCTCACCTGATAGCTGAAAGCTCACGGCTGATACCTCATAAAAAAAAAGCATCAAGTTTTGTTGATATGTCGGCTTGCGCTTTCATACTACTAACCCGATGCTTTCGTGATGGGCTTCCATCTTCTGACGGATTTCCGCTCATCTGTGTTACGTTCTTACTGTTTCCGGTATTACTTGTAACGATTGTTCTATAAAGATACTCCATGACTCTACCCGTTTGCAAGCATTTTGCCGGTTTATTATGCACCCGAAATGCACCGGGTTATGCACCAAAACAAAAAGGTTTTGCAGAATTTAGATGAAGTTGTGCACAAAATTCCAGATTTAAAACTTAAAATCCCAAATTTTTATGATCTCATATTTTCGTATTGCAACGGAATACCCAGCTCCCATCCCTTTGAAGCCTGGATAATTGCCTGCAGATCATCAATCTTTTTGGCGGTAACCCTCACCATGTCATCGTTAATGGAAGCCTGTACCTTTAAGCCTGAATCTTTTATATGTTTAACGATCTTTTTGGCATCGTCCTGCTTAAGGCCGTTCCTGACGGTTACTTCTTTTTTCCATACTTTACCACTTTGTGATCCTTCCTTCGACAAATCAAAAGCCTCGGGAGCTATGCCCTGCTTGTGCGCCCTGTTGATGAGCATATCAATAAGCTGCCGCATCTTCATATCGTCGTCCGTTTCAATATTCAGCTTAAATTCTTTTTTGTTCAGATCAATAACCACATGGGCGTCTTTAAAATCAAAGCGGTTGGTGATCTCTTTTCTCGTGACATTTACAGCATTGTCCAGTAGCTGGGCATCTACTTTACTTACCATATCAAATGAAGGCATAATGATTATTTTTCAAATGCAAATGTAGTATATCTCATTATAGAACAGCAGGCAGAAAAAATTGAAATCAAATAAAAAACTGATTCGCTAAAGCTGCATTGGCTTATTTGGTTTATTTTGGGAGATAAAATCAAATAGAACGATGAAAAAAAGTATTCTGTTATTATTATCTTTTGTTTTAAGCATTCTTTTTTTTACAACCGCAACTGCCCAGCATACAAAAGACAACAGGGAGTTTTATGAAATAAAATTATACCATTTTACTACTGCTGCCCAGGAAGAAGTATTAGACAAATACCTGTCGGAATCCTATATACCGGCCCTGCATAAAGCGGGCATTAAAAATATTGGCGCTTTTAAGCCGTTAAGCAATGATACTGCTGCAGACAAAAGGCTTTACGTTCTTCTTCCGCTTACTTCACTGGAACAGCTCCTCACGCTGCCACAGAAACTGCAAAAAAACGCTGATTACGTGAATGCTTCAAAAGATTATTCGGACGCAGCTTATAATGCAGCGCCCTATACCCGTATGGAATCCATCGTATTGCGTGCCTTTCACCTGGCGCCCCGGTCGGCCGTGCCTGAATTAAAATCGAACAAAGCCGAAAGAGTATATGAACTGCGCAGCTACGAAAGTCCCACCGAAAAGCTATACCGGAATAAAGTGCATATGTTCAATGAAGGCGGGGAGATCCCCCTTTTTAAAAGGCTCCGGTTCAACGCTGTTTTTTACGGTGAAGTAATTGCCGGGAGCCGCATGCCCAACCTGATGTATATGACCAGCTTTGAAAATATAGCCGACAGGGAAGCGCATTGGAAAACGTTCAGGGATGATGCCGAATGGAAACAGCTTTCAGCAAAACCGGAATATAAAAACAATGTGTCGAGGAATGAGAGCATTTTAACGCACCCAACGGCGTATTCCGACTATTAAAGCGCCGGGGATTGAAAGGGGAACAGGCAATGGCGAATAGTGAATCCTCACCATCCGGCACACATGTTTCGTGAGACGATAAAGGTGAAAAGTGAAACGGGTAGCGGATCTCACTATTCACTATTCACTACTTTTCTCTGATATGTTGGCATAATTTTATATTGTATAACATAACCTAAAATGAAATTTTATGCAAAACTGGCTTAGAACTTTACTTGCGGGATATGGCGCTTACAAATGGGGTGGCGGATGTTTGGGCGGCGTACTTGTTTTTGTGATCATCTACTATCTTTTGGGATATTGTTAGCTTCATTTTTAAGCATGCATTTGCCGGTACCGGAGCAGCCATTTTTCAACTATATACTTTAGTATGTCCCGTAAAAAGGTCATTTACCGCATTGCTTTTTTACTGGTGATTTGTCTGACTGTATTTTTTGCAGGATATATCTACCGGGCCATATCCATTGTAAATGCATACGGGGCTAAAGTAGTATGTTCGGCTGTTTATCTTCAGCACCGGAGCGTTCAAAATGTTATTGATGAAGAGCTTTCTGCCTTTCCCTTTTTTCTTGCAACCTATATTGTAAATGAAAAGGATTCGTCGGCAACAGGTACGACCTGGGGTTTGGCAAAGCGAAAAGCCATTTACCGCCGCAAACTGGGAGCAACACTGGTGAGTGACAGCAGTGAAAAACAGATAAGGGCCCAACACTTTATGCTCCCGCTAAAACCTTCAAAAAATACCGATACCATTGCCTGGCCCAATGGCAACCTGTTGCCTGATACTTTGCCTTCCGGAATTGACCCGTTGAAACTGGATGCGGTATTGCAGCAGGCGCTGAACGGATCTAAAGACGGTAGCCCTGTATATACAAACGCTATTGTGGTATTGTACAGGGGCGAACTGGTGGCTGAAAAATATGCGCATGGCTACGATAAAAATTCACTCATGCCCGGATGGTCTGTTGCCAAAAGCATAACAGCCGCATTAACCGGCATTCTTGTGAAACAGGGAAAGCTGGATGTGAATGCTCCCGCACCCGTGGCGGAATGGAAGGATACCGACAAAGAAAAAATTACACTGGAGCAATTGCTGCAACAAACCAGCGGACTGGATTATGAAGAGAATTACAGGAAACCATCCGGCGCTACCAGCATGCTTTTTAAAAAAGGGAATGCTGCTGCCTATGCAGCACAGCTTCCTTTGGCATTTACGCCGGGCACGGTATTCAATTATTCCAGCGGCAACAGCAATATTATAAGCCGCATCATCCGCGAAGCCACCGGCAAAGGATATCATGCTTTTCCTTATGAATCGCTTTTTTATAAAACAGGTATGTATTCTATAGTGCTGGAGCCCGACGCATCGGGAACTTATGTAGGTTCTTCCTTTTGCTATGCCACGGCAAGGGATTATGCCCGGTTTGGCCTGCTTTACTACAACAATGGCAGATGGAACAATGAGCAGCTTTTGCCGGAAGACTGGGTAAAAACCACGGTTCAGCCATCAGCCGCAGATACACTTCAACATTACGGGTACCAGTTTTGGCTGAACGGCTTCGATAAGAACAATCCCTCAGAACGCTGGTATCCGGATGTGCCGGCCGATATGTACTTTGCCGATGGCTTTGGCGGGCAGGATATTTATATCATCCCTTCAAAAAAATTAGTGGTGGTACGATTGGGTCTGCGCGTAATGAACGAGAACAAATTACTCAAAGACATCATTTCAGCCATCCGGTAAATATTTGATACATTGACCTGCTCAAAACAAATTATGCTGTATGCGGATAGATGAGGCGGCAGCTATGCTTGATAATGAATACTTCCACACTGCACAACAAATGGCTTGGGCCGACCTGGGATGCGGCAGCGGAACTTTTACAATGGCGCTTGCAACACTGCTTTATCCGGGCAGCGTGGTGCATGCCATAGACAACAATGCCGCCGCGCTGAAACAAATACCTCCCGGCTATAACCAGGTAAGTATTGAAAAGCACAAAATTGATTTTGTTGGTGGTGTGCTGCCTTTCGATAAAGTTGACGGAATACTTATGGCTAATGCTTTACATTATGTGCAACAAAAAGTTGATTTTATAAAAAAGACCGCTGGTTTTTTAAAAGACAAGGGACAGTTTTTAATTGTAGAATACAATACAGACCAGCCTGTACCGGTATGGGTTCCTTTCCCGGTAAGCTTTGCATCGTTACAAAATTTATTTCACGATGCGGACTTCAACACCATCCGGCTGTTAAGCGAACACCCTTCTGTATACGGGCATGCTCCTATGTATTCGGCAATCGTAAAAAGATAGACCATTTATCTATAAATATGTTAAGAAAACAGATTGTAACAAATGAGAAGGGAAAAGGCTTCCTGTTTTATAAATAAACGCATACTTTTAGTAATAAACATTGTAATTGCGTTCATCAGCCTTTACCCGTCATGAAAAAAGTACTTCAATTATTACTCAGTATATGCTTTTTGGTTCCGCCGCTGCTTGCCCAGGAGCCTGATGATATAGCCGGTGGGTATTTTCTTAAAGGCGTACCGGAAACCGCAAGCGGCTTTCAGCTAAAGCCCAATTATACTTTTACTTTTTTCTTTACTTACGGAGGTTTAGACCGTTATGGATCGGGCAGATGGACGCAGGAAAAAAACACCATAGTATTCAGCAGCCGCATGAAACCTGCAAGAGATTTCAGACTGCTATCAGCCAGGAGGGTAAATGATAATTTTGTAACGGTAAAATTCACAGATAAAAACCCTGCGTTGGTAAACGGTATTGAGTGTACATTGTACACAGCAAGAGGAAGACAAAAACTGTTCACCGATACAAGCGGCACTGTTAAATTCCCCAAAAACACCGTAGATTCCATACAGATCTTTTCCCCGCTTTTCCCCGATCACCCTTATACTTTTATCGTAACCAATAAAATCCAGAACAATTTTGAATTTGCTTTTGAAAAATGGGTGGCGGA
>NZ_DAOMOZ010000176.1:0-10486 GCF_035444585.1 Agriterribacter sp. | reverse complement strand
TAGAAAATATTAATCATCAACCTTTTACACCGATGTAACTGCAATGTGGGTTAAGCACACTGTTGCGTGAAGCCGTTGTATTGCCAAGCGGGTCTTTACCGATAGAATATCCGTTATACAAACTATAAGGAGCAAGGTCGTTACCAACTGATGCATGGGAAGCTCTCAGCTTGGCATAATTGAACCACAGGGGCATATATCCGCCTGAATTTTCTATCATTTCAGATACTACCCACGACAAGCTGAATGACGGATAAAAATACGACCTGTTTATTTCCAGCAGCGAAGAAGACCAGTCGTTGCGAAAAGTAGCATCCAGATAAATATAACCGTCATAATTCACCCCCACAGTTCCGTATACTGAATTTATTTTTTTATGGCTATATCCCTGTCCTATAACGGACGCCCCGGAGCCATTGGTTAAAGAAAACAGATCCGGAACTTCCAGGGAACCTGTACCAACACTGATAGAGCTGAATTTCTGGTCCATCAGGTTCCCACCCAAAGTAACAGCACCGCCCAGTTTTCCTATTACATCATCCTTGCGGGCACTGATCAAAGCACTGTAATTCGTTTCGGTAAATGTTTGCTTTCCTTCTGAATACTCATTGGCACGGTTGCTGCCGGCATACACTTTCCGCTGCGTATTTGTAGTATAAATATCAGCGCCACCACGTATTTCAGCATCCAGCCAGTCGGTAAAATTATATTTCACCGAACCGCTCATAATGAACCGGTCCCTGGTATCCTTGTTCAAATTGTACAGGTTGTTCCAGTAAGGGTTGTTCTGCCATCCCGGTGCTCCATGATACCATATCATATCACCAAACTCGTTCTTGGGAGGATCGAAGTCCCTGATATCCATACTCCGGGGTAAAGTATACAGAACGTACACATTGCTTACATCTCTTCCATTTATAGGACGGTTGAACCCCGAGGTATTGTTGTACGATATCTTAAAATCGGTAGTCCATTTATCATCTCTGCCAAACCGTGATGTAGCCCGTGTGCTTATATTGGTCCTTTCCAGTTTGTTCCCGGGTATAATGCTTTTATCTATCCAGCGGGCAATGGAAGAATATACTGCCGTGTTTCCATATTGCTGCTGAAACGAAAGATTATAGTTCTGCGTAGTTCCTTTTCTGAGAAAATTTTTTACGTTGTCCTGGGTGGTAGTTAACGGCGACTGTGTGCCATCCCATTTTTCTACTGTTTGCCCATCGGCTTTGGGTCCCCAGCTTAAAGTGCTGGTAGCGTCAAAAATACCTTCTATCCCCTGCCCAAAACTATTTTGCAGTTCGGGACGTATAAAAATATCTTCGATACCCTGCGTGGTTGAAAACGTTATACCAAGGCCGCTTTGCTTCCTGCCTGATTTGGTAGTAATTAAGATAACCCCATTGCCTGCTCTTGAACCATACAATGCCGCAGCGGAAGGTCCTTTCAGAATTGACATTGATTCTATATCATCCGCGCTTATATCCCCCAGCCCGTTACCGCGGTCAAACCCCGCAGCCCAGTAGCCATTTTCGGTGGTACCGGTAAAGTTATCTATGGGTATACCATCTACTACTATTAATGGTTGATTGCTGCCGGTTAAAGAAGTATTGCCTCTTAAAACAATTTTAGATGAGGCACCGGCGCCATTGCTGGAACGCACCACCTGTAAACCTGCTACTTTGCCGGACAGCGCATTGGCCAGGTTGGTTTCTTTTGAATCTGCAAGTGTTCCGCCACTGATTTGCTGAACGGCATAACCCAGCGATTTTTGCTGCCTTTTGATACCCAAAGCTGTTACTACCACTTCCTCAAGCTGGGTGCTGCTCTCTGAAAGCTCAACGGTTATTTCCGTTTCATTTCCTACCTGTACTTCTTTGGTGGCAAATCCTACAGCGCTAAAAATTAAGATTGCTCTTTCTGCAACGGTAATGGTGAACCTGCCGTCACTTCCCGATACAGCCCCATCGGCTCTATTGCCTTTTTCATTGATAGAAACACCTGTGAGCGGCGCACCGGCGTTGTCTCTTACTGAACCAGAGACTGTTTTCTTTGCCTGGCCAAGGGCGATAGCTGTATACAAACACAGCATGGCCACAGGCAAACAACGACCTGCAAATTTTTTCATTTTTGTTAGTTTTGGTTTGGTTGCTTTAGCTGGTTTCCCGGCTAAAGGAATTTTGACAACTTTTACGTTATTCAATTGTTAAATATAAAATAACTCCATTTAAAAAACGAATAGATTTAAAGTTTTTTAATGAGCTTCTTCTATACCCGTTATCGTGCTCAGGAATTTAGTTATGCAGCAAGCTTTGGCAACACGTATGACATTGCCGCCTGAGGTTTTAATCTTAAGGCTAATAAATGCTTTTTGAGTTGTATACCTTCTCTTCTTTCGCGCTTTTTACAGCGTAGGTAAAACCCTTCTGCAAGGCGTAAGCGCCGTATTCGCCTTTTCTGTTCAATGCAAGGAACCCTACCTGTATTTTTTTTGATTTCTCCGGGCTGCGCCGGATGATACGTTGCACCGCCTCTTTGCAGGCAGCTTCGGGGGAGCGCCCCTGCCGCATCAGCTCTACCACCAGGTGCGATCCAACAATGCGGATCACTTCTTCTCCCACGCCGGTAGAAGTTGCGGCGCCAATTTCATTGTCTACATAAAGTCCTGCCCCAATTATCGGGGAATCGCCTACCCTTCCGTGGATCTTATACGCCATTCCGCTGGTAGTGCAGGCCCCGCTTAAATTGCCGGCGGCATCCATGGCTACCATGCCAATGGTATCGTGGTTATCGGGGCCGCCGGGCATGGGATCATTTTCTTTATTGTACAGCTTATTTTCCACGTTGATCACCGGTTCGTACTTAGCCGTTTTCAGCCATTTTCGCCAGGCTCTTTCACTTTCCGGTGTAAGCAGGTTCTCTTTTTTAAACCCGTTGGCCAGCGCAAACTGCAGGGCGCCGTCGCCGGCTAAAACAATATGCGGTGTTTTTTCCATTACCAGCCGGGCTACGGAAATAGCATGTGTAATATGTTCAAGCGCCATCACTGATCCGCAATTATAGTGTTCATCCATAATGCAGGCATCTAAAGTTACATGCCCGTCCCTGTCGGGCAGCCCGCCATACCCGATGCTCCGGTTGGTGGGATCGGCTTCAGGTATTTTTACACCAGCTTCAACTGCATCCAAAGCCCGGCCTCCTTTGTCAAGTATGGTCCAGGCCTCTGCGTTGGCAGCTCTGCCAAAATCCCAGGTAGAAATAACAACAGGGTTATCAACAGCAGGCCGGGGCAATGCTATCGGCTCAGCCAATCCCTGCCTGTTTGCCAAAACCGCTGCCGAACCCAATACTGATGTTTGCAAAAATTTTCTACGGGTAGCCATTGAAAATTGTTTTGAATGCTTTTTGAAATAAGGACATTGTAATAAAACCCATATCATTTAATCCACCGAAACCAACTCAACAAAAATAACGCTTCCGGCTTTAACAATTTATGGATAACGATAATTGCTTACTATAATAAAAGCAGCCTTACAACGGCTGCTTTTATTATAGTAAAATAGGGTTATCGAAAACATCAAGGCATAAACCAGGGCTTCACGGCTTTATCATCCGTGCCTCCCGTAACAGTCTTCCAGTTATCATAGTTGGACGTGATCTCTCCCGTAGGATAAACCAGCCTGTTCAGATTCAAAGCTTCACTGGTTGGCGCCAATGGAACATTTGGCGTAGCATTTCCTGTTCTGCGCTGAAGCGTCCATGCATCAAATGGCTGATGGAACAACGAGATCCAATGTTGCCTGTAGATCTGCTTCAACGCATCCGCAGGTGTTGCACTATATGCTACCGCAGGATTTGCAAGCATGGTATTCAACTCCCCGGCTGCAGGTGCAGCGTCAGGTTTGTCTACCGTCCATATTGCTGACCCGTTTGCCAGCTTATACCAGTATTTTACCGACTCGGTAATACCTTCCTCATAGTATTGCTTGGCTGTGGCCGCATTTGCAGCAACACCACCAATGCCACGATTGTAAATTTCCGCTTTCAGAAAGCTAACTTCGGTTCCGGTTATAAACAGGTCGGGGAAGGTTCTGTCGTTAACATAAAACAGGTTCAAAGGAGAGTAATGATATTCGCCTGCGGGAGCCCAGGTTGTTAACCTTACTTCTGCATACGGGTCGTTGCCTGCTACTCCGTTATCGGTTTCTGCTGTTGTACCCCCCGGAGGATTCTGAGGATAAGGATTCCAGTCTCCCTCGCTGTTAGGCTCAAAGAACAGCCTGGTTCTCAGATCGAATATACCGGAACCATCGGCGGCATTGCTGGCCGACATGGCTTCCCATATGGTTGATCCCATGCGTATATAAGCATTCCCTCTGAAAGAGGGTCCCCGGTTAATCTCCATACCAAGCCTGGTAGGCTCAATTCCTGTATACTCATCCGGATCCAGCAGGGGTTTGGTCAGCACTTCTGCGATAATGGCATCAGCCGCCGCTGTATTTTTTTCACGCATTACCAACGCATACCTCAATCTCAATGAATTGGTAAACTTTATCCATAACGAAATATCGCCCTGCAATAAAGTTTCATAGGAGCCAAGTGCCACCTGATCTGCCGAAGTGGAAAAATTATCTGCCGACCATTTCAGATCAGCAAGCGCGGCCGTAAAAATGGATTCCTGGGTTTCATATGCCGGCCTGTAATACTCCGCTCCATTAAACGACTTACCCGCTTCCGAATAGGGCATATCGCCATACAAAGTAGTGAGGCGAAGCGTTTTATAGGCAATCAAGGTTGTTAACATTGCTCTTACGTTGGTATAAGACTGAGGGTTTTCGGAAGCATCTATTAACTCCAGTGTTTTTCTATAATCAGCCAATGCAAAATAATAGTTCTCCCAAATGCCACCCACAAGATTATCAAGCCGGTATCCCGCAGCGGCATAGTTGGCTGCCAGTTGGGTATTTTGATACAGAAAGGAAGAAAATATGCCTCTCCCGTTTTCAGGCATCGTTGATGCAATACCATTATACATTTCCGGTATTTTGGCAGTATATACCTTATTATCCCAGGGATCATTAAGACTCCCGAAATCCTTATCGCAGGATGTAAAAGCCAACGAGCCTGCCAAAGCTGCCGTTAGCCCTATTCTTTTTATTTCAAGTAATTTCATAATTAAACAGAATTGATGCTTTTTAGAATTGTGCCTTTAAACTTACTCCTAAAGAACGAATGCTGGGCATGCCAGACCACTGTAAGCCCTGCCCGTTCCCTATACCATTGATCGCTTCGGGATTCAAATGATCCGGTAAACTGGAATAGATATAGAACAGGTTTCTTCCAATAAGAGACAGGCTGAGATTCTGGAAAATTTTTGTACGGCTGGCCCCACTTTGGGGTAGCTGGTAAGACAGCGCTACTTCTCTCATTTTCACCCATGTATTTTCAAATACCGACAGGCTTCTCGGCCGGTTCAGGTGTGTCCAGCCGGTATAAGAACCGGCATACTTATAAATAGGATTTACCACCCTGGTATTTATTTTACCATCGTCTTCGTTATAACCTTCCATAATTACCCCTACATTAGCGGTAGTGCCATCGGGAAAAGTGTAAGGCAATCCGTTCCCGTTTCTTTCATATACAGTGGCAGGCGAAATACCACTACCCATTGCCGTAGAGTGATCAAAAGAATAAATGTCTCCACCAAGTTTAAAATCGATCATTCCATACAAACTAAAACTTTTGTACCGTAAAGTGTTGCCGAAGCCACCTGTTAATTTTGGTGCTGCATTCCCTATTGCTACAGGCTCGTTTGTAACGCGATACATAGTACCATAAACATTACCAGTTCCATCCTTTACATTGTATAAAATTTTGTCGCCATTTTCGTTCCTGATAAAATCAGTGCCATAAATAGTTCCATAAGCATCACCAGGGGTCACACGCATAAAAACACCGAGGTTGCCAAACACATCTGCAATACGCAGCTCACGGATACCCTCACCAAGTGAAACCACGCGGTTTTCATTTTTCGCACCATTCAAAGTCACATTCCAGCTGAAGTTTCTCTTTTGAACGATCGCCGCATTCACTATAAATTCAATTCCCTTATTGGTAAGCTCACCCGAGTTAAAAGTTATTTGAGTAGCTCCTGAAGACGGTGCCAGATCTGCATCCAAAATTTGATTGGTTGAACGAATACTGTAATAAGTGAAGTCCAGGTTGATTCTGTCGTTCAAGAACCCGAGGCTTGCTCCAACTTCGATAGAATTAGAAGTCTGGAAACTCAACTCTTCAGGACTTAGCTTACTTGGCACCGAATTAGTTGGTGCACCACCGAAAGAACTTACATCATAGGTAAACCCTAATAAATAGGGAGCATAGGCATTTGCACTTTCCCCATATGCCACCCTTAATTTACCATAGGATAAAACATTCCTGATACCAGTTAAATTAAAAGCATCAGTAAATACAAATGCTGCACTTGCAGACGGGTAAAATGTAGAATTCTTCGAAGGGGTTAACATCGAATTGATATCGTTTCTCCCGGTAATGTCTAAAAACAGGTAATTTTTATAGCTTAGGTTTAAAATCCCTGCCAGAGATTGTGACGATGTTTCATATCTTCTTTCAGTTACTGAATACTTATTTGGATCAACCCTGTCGGCGGCAAGAATATTGTGTAGTGAGTATATTCCGGGCACTATAAATGTACCATCATTTACACCGATGACACCGGTTGACCTGTTAGAATAAGTGTTGAACAATCCTGACAAGCTTGCGTTAAACCCCTGAAAGAAAAGATTTTCCCTGTGCGCAGTTAACATCACATCGGTATTCAACAACTTGTCTTTATCAATTTGTTTTTCATACCTGCCGTCAGAAACTTTATCAGGATTAGGTACTGTGTTTATCGTTTCAAATTTGGTAGAGATCAAATTTGCTGAAGTTCTTACAAAACCGTTAAGCCAGGGAGTAATTTCAGCATTTAATTTAATTGTTGAAATCAGCTCGTCCCTGTTAAGGTTGCTGTTGCGTTCATACAAATACCAATACAGATCCCTGCCATATTCCTGGTGCGGATATGGAGAACCAAAGTCATGCTTTGAACCATCCGGGTTCTTATAGTACTGATATTCCAATGGTTTGTACTCCCGCGACATTCCATATATAGAGAACTTACCCCATGAATTATTGGTGCCGATTTCAGGAGTATTGTGCCTGAAGTTCTGATTGTATGCCACATTAATTTCTGCAGAGATCGCCTTCGATATTTTCAAATTCGACCCTAAAGCGAAATTGGTATTGTGGTTATTGATATTAGGTACTACAGCAGTGGCATCTGTTCTTGAAGCCGACAAACGCACCGTACCAAAATCTCCTCCCCCCGAAAACGTCACATTATGAGTAGTTTCGTTTCCATTCCTGTAGTAAGATTCCCTGTTGTCGGGTTGAGGTGAGTAAGGTCTCATTTCACCGTCCCACCAACGCACCATTTGACCGTTCAATTTCGGCCCCCAGGAAGAGCTGGCACCAAACCAGCTAAAAATATCCCAGGTATTCCAGCCTCCGGGTATTGAACCATGTGAGCCGCCAATACCAGAGCCTCCTGTGCCATAGCTTGAGCCACCGTACAGGGTTGGCAGGTAATATTCTCCCGAAGCTGTTTTGGGCAACTCTGGGTTTGCTGTCCACAACCCTGCGGCAAAACCGCCACCATATTCATTTTGCAGATCCTGGAAGCGATACACGCTGGTAAAATTGCTGCTCACGTTGTAACTCAATCCCAAGCCTTTTTGCTTAGCACCTTTTTTACTGGTAATTAAAATAACTCCGTTCCCTCCCCTGGCTCCGTAAAGCGCGGCTGCATTAGGTCCTTTCAGTACAGAAATACTTTCTATATTATCCATGTTAAGATAGCTCAGATAATTTCCCCAATCTCTCATGCCATCTGTTACATTTATGTTCGACTGGGCTATCGGAGCATTCTCTATCAGCGCTCCATCCAATACGATCAATGGTTGGTTGTTACCCGTAACGGTGGTGTTCCCTCTGATAACAATTCTGGAAGAAGCATTGTTTAACCCATTGCTATTGGATATATTCAAGCCCGCTACTTTGCCCATCAAACCCTGCGCTGCATCTACCGGCGCCGCAATGGTCACATCCTCCGCTTTTATCTGCTGTACGGCAAATCCTATGGATCTTTTATCTCTCTTAACACCCAGGGCTGTTACAATCACTTCATCCATATCAGCGGCCGATGCCGATATTTCAATGTCTAAGGTAGTAGCGTCCCCGGTCTTTATCTCCTTTGAAGTAAATCCTACAGAACTGATCAGAAGAACAGTATTCTTCCTGTCTGTAGTAATTGAATAACGACCGTTTTCATCCGTAACGGCTGTTGCTGGAGAACCCTTTACTAAGATTGTTGCACCTGCAACAGGATTTCCGCCGTCGTCTTTTACTGTGCCGCTGATCACCCGCCCTTCCTGTGCGAACAGCGCTATATTGCCCGCCAGCAGGATCAGCGAAACCAGTAAAATTTGTTTTTTTACTTTTTTCATTTACAGTTGAGTTTAATTATGATTGATAGGGATAAAAAAAATTAATACGCGCTCAGGCGATTTAATCAAACAAACAGATCATTTCCTTATTGCCCTTCGCCAAATTCCGGTGCGTTTTTATCGTACCATATCCGTTGCGAGTTTAATGTTGGAACATCCTGGGCGTTGGGTGTAAAGCCCTGCTCGCTCATGGCAGCATTCCAGTTTTCCCTGTTCACTTCACCGGGATCGGTGAGCCACCAGCGACGCGGTATTTGCTCATTAAAAGGTTCACGGGCATAATAAGTTGAACTGTTTTTGGGATAACCTGTTCTGCGAACCAGCACAAAAGCCTCGCTGGCATTGCGGTAAAAGTTCAGGTATTGCTGGATATATATTCTTTCCAGGTCATTCGTACCATTAAACGCCACTTCCGGACCACTCAGGTACGCCTCAACTTCTGCGTCGCCATTCCCCGTAAACCCTGTAGCAGATTGCGCAGTTACCGCTATGGCGTTCATTGTTTTAATGGAAGAAGCAACGCCTTTTTTATACCAGTCTTCTGCCGTGCCTCTGGTATCAATTCCGCTGCCATAGCCTTTTTCAATAAATTCGGCCACCAGCAGGCAGGATTCGGCATTTGATACCAGTACATCCGTATAATCGCCTGTTGCACCGTTGTAACGGGGCGAAAAGAAATGACGATTGATGGGAGAGATCAAAAAATAACGCGAAACCGTATTACCGGGATCGGTATTACCCACTGCAAAAGCATTGCTGATATAACCCGCAACATCGGGGTTCGTTGTCCAGTCTGCCGGAGCGCCCTGGAAACCGATCAGCGGATCTGCCGGATCAATAAATGCAGGAAGGCTGGCTGAATATTTGGCCAGCGTATCTTCATAGCTGTCTGTTAAATCATTGGGTTCAAAATACATGGGCAACCTCGGGTCATCAGCGGCTTTCAGAAAGTTAATGATGGAGGTACTGCCGTAGCGCGTGCTCCTGTAGTTGATGTCGTTGCCAAAAGGCGAAAAATTAGGATTGGTATACTTCAACTGCGCATCATCATTATCAATAGGTCCGGTGGCGTCCTGCATTACCTGCCTGAATATTTCCTGCGCTTTGCCGGCATCCTGATTTTGGAGCCTCGCCGCTATACGCAACTTCAGCGTATTGGCTAACTTCACCCATTTGGTCCAGTCGCCCCCGTAAAAGATATCGGAATTCCCGTAAGTAATCTGATCAGACAGGGAACTGTTGGACAATACGCTGATCGCGTTATCGAGCTCCGACAGCCAGGTATTAAAAAGAGATTCCTGTGTATCATAAACAGGGCTGTAATACGCTTCGTAACGCCCCTGTATTGCCTCCGAATACGGTATGGATCCATTCATATCGGTAACTTTTATACCATGCAGCGCCTGTATGATATAAGTTACCTCCTGCATTTTCTGGTACTTGTCTTTGTCGGGAAGTGTACTGATCTGCCGCCTGATCTCAAACAGGTTGGGCAATATCTGTGAATAGTATACGCCATAACGGCCATTTACATTACCGGTTATTTCATAAGGGCTGGCGGTAACATGCTGGGTATACCGGAACAGTTGCTCCATCCCTTCCCATATCCACTCCCCGCCATTATAGGTCATTAGCCTTTCCTGGGAGTAGCTCAACAGGTATTTAACATCGGGTGTGGTTACAATAGTGGGATCTGTATTGATCTCACCAAATTGTTTTTCGCAGGAGGTGCAGACGATTACCGCAAATCCCGCTACTGCTATATATTTTGAAACTCTTTTCATAACTTGAAGAATTAAATAATAAAAAAACAGTTCCGTTAAAAGGTAGCCCTCAGCGTAAATACAAATGAACGCATCATGGGCAGAAATCCTTCTTCGCCGGAATAAGCCGTGTTGTTTGAATTATTGGAAGCCGGGTTA
>NZ_DAOMOZ010000175.1:0-10669 GCF_035444585.1 Agriterribacter sp. | reverse complement strand
ACAAACCCATGAAGTGAATCCGCGCAAATACCTGAACTTTTTTCCCAGCGCGCATATTACGTATGACCTGCCGCAGGGACATGCTATCCAGGTAAGCTACAGCAGGCGCGTACGCCGTCCGCAATACAACGACCTCAGCCCCTTCATGACCTATAGCGATAACCGCAATTACTGGAGCGGTAATCCCGACCTTGACCCCGAGTTCACCCATTCTTTTGAAATAGGACATATCAAATACCTTGATAAGGCTTCCATCAGTTCATCGGTATACTACCGCAATACCAAAGGCAAAATATTGTATGTAAAAAGAGTGGATGAAAAGGGCAATTCGGTTACGCTTCCGCAAAACCTGGCAACGGAGAATTCGTTCGGCGCAGAATTTACGGGATCCTATTCGGCTTTTACATGGTGGAAAACGGATGCCAGCGTTAATTTCTTCCGTGCCATTACCGACGGCAGCAACCTCGATGATGAATTTAAGAGCGATACCTATAGCTGGCTGGTGCGCTTACTGTCGCGGGCTACTGTTTGGAAAAATACGGACATACAGATCCGCGGCAACTATGAAGCGCCGCAACAAACACCGCAGGGCAGGCGCAAATCAATTGCTACCATGGACCTGGCTGTTAGTAAAGACATTCTTAAAGATAAAGCTACCCTGACGCTGAATGTTTTGGATGTCTTTAATTCACGCCGTTACCGCTCCATTACCGAAGGCGCTAATTTTTATACGGAAAATATGTCGCAGGGACGGTTGCGGCAGGTTAACCTTACCTTCAACTACCGGCTTCGCCAGGCCAAGAAAAAAGTAAAAGAAACGCTGGAACAGGAATCATGAGGCATGAGCAAAGCCGGATAACGGCAATTTAATCCGAAGTCATTGACCGGTCATACGTTAAGGATCAGGAAAGCTTATGATAATGATCAGGTTGATCATTCGGGAGAGATGATAGTTTTACAAAAACTGTATTGCAAAGGAGGTAGAACAGGTATGCCTGAAGAAATCAAACGCATTGAGGGAAGCGCCTTCATTTCAGATATCGTAAAAAACGATTACCGTACGGCCGCGGTATTCAAAAAGCATGATATAGATTTCTACTGGAAGTGACCTGCGTCAATAAAAACCTTGATACAAAAGAAGTGATACGGGAACTCGAAGCTGCAACGCACAGCATGCCTTCATATGCTTTGCATGATTACAAAACCCGGAAGCCGGATTTCCTTGCTGAAGCTGCGGGAATTAGACAACGACATTGTTCACCACATACACCTGGAGAATGATATTCTTTATCCCCGGGTGCTTGTCATGGAAACCGAGCTCACAGGTCAGAAAGATTAAGTATAAAATGCTTGCCGCTTGCCTTAATTGTTTTATTTTGGCAAACATTCCGGCAATATAAAAAAGTCATGCACTGATCCATTATCGGGAAGAAGATATCAGGCAAACGCTGGAAATAAGAGTCATATGATGGAACTGGATACAGCGCATCTTGCGTCTTTATTTGAACATGCAACGGAAGGCATTATACTTACCAATGGCAAGGGAGAGATCACACTGGTTAACCCCGCAGCAGAGCGCATGTTCAGTTATGATGCACCGGAGATCATCGGCAAACCCATTGAAATGCTGATCCCCCAACGCTTTCATTCACAGCATACGGGTGAGCGGAAGGATTTTTACCATCATCCGCAAAACCGGGTAATGGGTTCGGGAAGAGACCTTTACGGCCGCAGAAGCGATGGTTCGGAAATCCCGGTTGAAGTGAGCCTGAGCTTTTATAAAAGAGAAGATGAATTGTTTGTAACCGCTTTTATTGTAGACATTACGCACAGGAAAAAAATAGAGCAGGATATGCTGCACCAGCAAACGGAGCTGGAAAAAATGACCAGTGATATGCGTAAGCTTAACACACAGCTCGAAGTAAAAGTAGAGGAAAGAACGCTGATATTAAAAGAAGCGCTGCAAAAGCTGGAGCAATCGCAGAAGGAACTGCACGACGCCCTCAATAAAGAAAAACAGCTCAGTGAAATCAAAAGCCGGTTTGTTTCTATAGCCTCACATGAATTCCGCACGCCGCTGAGCACGGTGCTGTCTTCGGCTGCCTTACTTTCAAAATATACCACCACAGCCGAACAGGATAAACGGGAGCGTCATATAGAAAAAATAAAAAATGCTGTAAGAAACCTGAATGATATATTGGATGACTTCCTGTCTCTCGGAAAGTTAGAGGAGAATAAGGTTGAAATACAACCCGTATTGTTCAACCTGGAAGAATTTATGGAAGAGCTGATGGAGGAAATGAAACCTTTACAAAAGGAAGGACAGGATATTTCTTTTTCCTGCAAAGGAAACCCAACGCTCTTTTCCGACAAAAGGCTGCTTAAGAATATTATCGTTAACCTTCTTGCCAACGCTATTAAATTCTCGGCAGAAGGTACGGCCATCTATATCGGGAGCAAGACAAGTCCATCGCAGTTTGAAGTTGAAATTGAAGACAAAGGCATCGGTATTTCCGAAGAAGACCAGGAGCACCTGTTTTCCAGCTTTTTCAGGGGAAGAAATGCGGTGAATATACAGGGTACCGGGCTTGGGCTCCATATTATAAAAAGATACGCCGACATTTTAAAGGGAACCATTAAAATAAAAAGTACTTTGGGCAGGGGAACCACTGTTACAGTTATCATCCCCCAGACCGGTCAAAAATCATAACCCATGGCAACTGTTCTAGTTATTGACGACAACCCGGATATCCGCGACAATACTGCCGAGATCCTGGCGCTTGCAGGTTATACAAGCCTTACTGCGGAAAACGGAAAGAAAGGAGTTGAATTAGCGCGTAAGGAAAACCCGGATATTATCATCTGCGATATTATGATGCCCGAACTGGATGGTTACGGCGTATTGCATCTTTTGCAAAAAAGCGCCGATACCCGTAATATCCCTTTCATTTTTTTAACTGCAAAAACCGAAAGATCCGACCTGCGCAAAGGCATGGAAATGGGGGCTGACGATTATATTACCAAGCCTTTTGAAGAAATTGAACTACTGAATGCTGTAGAGATACGACTTAAAAAAAGAGAGATCTTATCGCAACGTTATGCACCGGGTGCTCCGGGCATAGCGCAGTTCATGAAAGATATAAATGAGTCGGGGCTCATACAGCAGCTCACCAATCAATATGATGTGGTACCTTATACTAAAAAGCAATTTCTTTACCGGGAAGGAAAGCGACCGCGGTTTTTATATTATATCGTAAAAGGAAAAGTAAAAGG
Source organism: Agriterribacter sp. (assembly GCF_035444585.1). Lineage (GTDB taxonomy): Bacteria > Bacteroidota > Bacteroidia > Chitinophagales > Chitinophagaceae > Agriterribacter. Next base: position 7,396 of record NZ_DAOMOZ010000175.1, on the reverse strand, counting down.
GTTCAGAACTCATGAAGACGGTAAAGAATATATAACCGATCTGTTCAGCGAAGGCAACTTCATGGGATACGCTCCAATTATTGAAGATAAAACTTATAACGATAGTGCTATTGCCCTGGAAGATGCCGATATTTTACAGTTGCCCAGGGAAGATTTTCAGAAAATGATTTACAATGATATAGGCGTAGCAGCAAAATTCATTCATCTCATAACACAAAATGTAAAAGAAAAGGAGGAACGGTTGCTGAATCTGGCTTACAGTTCACTGCGCAAGCGTGTGGCAAAGGCACTGGTAGACATCCACACCAAATTCAATGCGGGAAAATCTTCAAAACGCATTGAGATCTCAAGAGAGGATATCGCCCAGTATGTAGGCACGGCCACCGAGTCGCTGATACGGACTTTAAGCGATTTTAAATCAGAGCAACTGATTGAGATCAGGGAGGGTAAGATCATTGTTTCGCAGCCCGACCGCCTCAGCAACCTGGCGTATTAATCATTGTTTCTGTCGGGATCATAATCGTTTCGTGCCGGATCTTTTTTACTACCTGGCGCTGAAATCTCTCTGCCGTGCTCATTTTGCCGTGCAAGGGTCCAGTTGTCGGTCATAGTAGTTTCCAGCCATATATTTCCGGAGCGCCTGAAAACCTGCGCATGCAGCGGGAACAACCTGTTGAGTGCCCGCTCCAGTTCGCTCACTTTCATTTCGCCTGTGATTTCTATGCTGCCTTCCGTAATTTTTTTTTCTGCCTCTCTAATGTCCTGATCACCCGGTAACAACTGGTGCAAACTCCCGCTTCTGAAAAATTCTATTTTCAAAAAGGGAAATGTACTGCTGAACATATTCTGTACATCACTGATTGGCAGCTTCGAAGAAATACGCAGATGCATGATGAGGTTTTACTTTCAAATATGCCTCAAAGCCCCGGTATATAACAGAACCTGCATCAACAGAAACCATGAGTTTAATCAATATGAAAAAAATGATCACTATCAGCATTTTGCCTTCAAGTACCTGACCTTCATCAGCTCCATTAGCATAAAACATTGTTTATCTTTGAAAAAACAATAGCTCATGTTTGGAACATTAAGCCCCGATGATACAGAAATACTGCTGCAGCAGCAACTGGTAGGCCGGATTGGTTGTCATGCCAGGGATGTGACCTATGTAGTGCCGATCAGCTATGCCTACGACGGCACCTATATTTACGGGCATACTTCCGAAGGCATGAAAATAGACATGATGCGAAAAAATCCAAAGATCTGCTTTCAGGCAGATGATACGAGGGATCTTTCTAACTGGCAAAGAGTTATTGTGTGGGGAGAATTTGAAGAGCTGTCCCACGGACCCGAAAGAAGCCAGGCGCTTCAAAAGCTTACGGAAAGAAAACTACCACTGATCAGCAGTGAAACCATGCATCTCACGTCCCAATGGCCCTTCCAGGACGAGGACGTAAGTAAAATATCAGGAGTTGTTTTTCGCATCCGTGTAACAGAAAAAACCGGTCGCTTTGAGAAAAGCACGGAAAAGCACTTTTTTGCTTCGTAAGCAACATATATTTTCTGGTTGGCACAACTATGAAGATCATTTTACTGATATTGCTTTGCTTTGTTGGAATTCCCGCGGCAGTCTGCGGTGCCGCCATGATGATAAGTCCCCGTGGCAGTCTGTGTTGCTCACACTCCTGTTTCGTTTACCGGTGTAATTTGCCGGCATCATTGCTTCTGCTGAGCAGTATATTCAGCGGTTTCCATTCTTCAATATGATCTGTACTTATTTTTAACAGGGCCACAAAAGGGATAAACAACACCATACCCGAAACACCCCATAAGATCCCTCCGGCAATAACGGCCACCAGCATGGCCCAGGTGCTTACATTCAGTTGAACACCCACAACCTTTGGAAAAATTACATTGGCTTCAAGGTATTGCACAACTGCAAAAATACCTACCACACCCGCCGGATACCATACGGAGCCGGTAGACAACCACGCTACTGAGATCGGCAACAAAGCGCTTACAACAATGCCAACATAAGGGATTATGGTCATAATGGCACAAAGCATTCCAAACAAAAAAGCGTGTTCTATGCCAAGCGCCAACAAGCCAATGCTATTAAGTACGCCCACTATAATGTATACCAGTATCATGCCCTTGATGTAATTAAAATAAACATCAATCATCTTATGCAAAACCGCATTCAGTTGCGGCAGGTGGCGGCTGGCAACCATCCACCGGAGGAACCGGACAAACACCCTCCGGTGATACAAAAACAATGCACAGTATACAGGGATCAGGAACAACATAAAAAGCATGTTCAGTGTATTATTGACCACCGATTTTACAATTCCGCCAATGCTGCCTATACCCTGCTGCATCCATGTGGTTGTGGTAAGTCCGATGCTTTCTGTAAGCCACTGTTGTATTTGCTGCCCCGTAACCCGCATTTTTTTTATCAGCTCCGGTGCATCCTGGCGAAATACGTTGATCTGCCAGACCAGCAGCGCTGCAATGCCTGCAAAAAGGAGGGTTACGATCAACAGGCAAACAGCAATGGCAACGCTCCTGGGAAAATGACGCTCCTCGAGCCATTTGCAAACAGGGTACAAAATCATGGCAATGAGCAGTCCGAAAAACAGGGGTATAAAAAGTACTTTCCCGAAATAGAGGATAATAGCCGCAAAAAATAGGATCTGCAGGTATTTAAGCATATCGGCGGCGGTCCGGGGCTGGCTTGTCATAACAGAGAATAAAATTTGGTAAAAGTAAAAGGTAAGACAGCTTTATTGTGTAAACAATATCGTTGACGTTCTTCCTCATTTTGCATGAAATTTCCGACAATTTCTTTTTCAAATATGCTGTATTTTGCCGGATCGCCGCCACCTTTTTTATTTATTGCATAAAGTTAATCATTGAATGATACCGCCAGGCAATGACCGCTATGCTTTGCATGCCCAAAAAAAGAGGCTGTCTCAAAAAGCGGGTGTTGAAGATATGCCGCAAAGGCCCGTATGAACCGGACGGGACAGGCACTAAGACGCAAAGCCCTGATCTTCAGATTTTATTTTCTCCGTGTTCGTGCCTGCCGGCAGGTTAGTGCCTTAGTGGCAAAACAAAGCTTTTGAGACAGCCCCGGTAGCAAAGGTTGTGAACTGCCTATTGAGCAGCTACCAGGTTTATTTTAAAATTGATCTCATCGCTGATCAGGTCATCTTTCATTCCTTCATAAGCTACGCCCCAATCTTTGCGGTTAATGTTAAAGTCGGCTTTGGCGGCAAATTTGTCTGCGCTGCTTTCAATCACATCGGCTTCATAGGTAATATTCTTTGTTGCATCGCGGAGCGTAAGGTTACCGGCTATAGATACTTTATTATTACCAAGGTCTTTTACTTCTGTAATTTCAAATTTGCTGACAGGATATTTTTCAACAGCGAAAAAATCATCCGACTTCAGATGGTTTTCCAGCTTTCCTTTGAATTCAGGATCCGTAACATCTTTATTTTCAATAGAATTCATATCAATAATAAAAGAACCTCCCGTGAGCTTACCTTCATTTATGACCAGGTCGCCGCTTTGCAGTTTTATACTACCGGTGTGCTCCCCGGTTACTTTTCTCCCATGCCATGCAATGGTAGAAACGGTTGTATCAACAGCTAATCTATCGCCTTCAACGGCTGCAGCCACCACTGCATCGGTTGTTTCAGCTTTGTTGCCTTCGGGATTGCTTACACAGCCTACCGCCAATGCAGCAATAGAAAAAGAGAAAATGACTTTTTTCATTTTTGTTTTTTTTAGTTTTAGAATGCAAAATTAATGTTTAAACATTGACTTCAATGAACTGCCTGTCTTTTTTTGATTGAATTAACACTTACCGGGAAGTTGGAGGGATTAATAATATTTTTACACAACATGGCAGGAAATATGACAGGCAAAGATATAGCCCGCTTACGTTTAGCAAACCAGCAAATAGCAAGCCAGACATTTGCATAAAACAACAGTTATGCCAACGGAAAAACAGAAAATGCTGAATGGTGACCTGTACAATGCTTCCGATCCTGAATTACTGGAAGAAAGGAGAAAAGCCAGGTCATTGTGTAACCAGCTCAACCGCGCAGAACGCGGGGACAGGGAGCTGAGGGCCCGGATCTTAAAAGCGCTGATCCCGGACCAGGGTTCGGGCTTAACCATTGAACCGCCTTTTTTTTGTGACTATGGAACCAATATATCTGCCGGCAACAAAGTATATTTCAATTATAACTGCACAGTGCTGGACATAATGAAAGTTACGATTGGCAATAATGTGCTGTTCGGCCCCTCGGTTCAGATCTATGCTGCCACTCATCCCATGAACTGGGAAGAAAGAGCTTCCGGCCTCGAATCGGGGAAGCCCGTTAACATCGGATCAGATGTATGGATCGGCGGGGGAGCGATCATTTGTCCGGGTGTAACCATCGGTAACCGTTGTGTAATAGGCGCCGGAAGCGTTGTAACCAGGGATGTTCCTGATGATTGTTTTGCAGCAGGTAACCCCTGCCGTAAGATAAAGGATTTGTAAAACAAAAAACTCCGCCCGGTGTCATAACCCGGCGAAGTTTTTTGATATTATAATATGTGACCTTTTACTTCTTGCCTGTATATACTTCGTGGTCTTTATTGCCACCCGCAACCAGGTAAGCGATCAGGTCTTTTAACTCTTCACTGTTCAGCCTGTTGATCATGCCCGGCAACATGGGAGACACTTCAGATACTCTTGTACGTGCCACATCTTTTTTAGGGATTTCCCTTACGATCTGCGGCGCAAACGGGTTCTGGGAAATAACATAGTTGTCACCCTCTTCTTTGATAAGCCTTCCCAGCACAGAACCGCCGTCTTTCAGATAAAATACGGTGGCGCCATATTGATCTGAAATGGTTTTGCTTGGATCAATGATCGCTTCCAGTATATCTTTTGTAGAAAAGCGGGTACCCAATTGCGTGAGATCCGGTCCCGATACACCACCTTCACCCTTCATGGTATGGCAGGAAATACAAAGAGATGCGGCAAACATGGCTTTTCCCTGCTCAAAATCCCGGTTAACCAACCCGCTGTCTATTACCGCAACCGCATCTTCCATTTTCCATCTCCTGCCCGGGCCTTTGGGCTGTATGGCTGCATCGGCCAATTCGTTTCCGCTACGATTCACAATGGAATCCCCGGAGATGGTATTAAAATGGGCGAACTGGGCTTTGGGAACATTTTCCAGCGCATTGGTCCTTGTTTTGTTGATAAAGCCCCTGAAACTGTGGCCGCCTTTATAGCTGAATGCATTATAAAACCACTGGAAATATTTTTCACGCAATTCAGGCGTCCACCCGGTTTTAGCTTTGCTCAGCACATTGGCATAATAGGTTTGCTGCTGCGGCGGCACCTTCGACAGCATATTGGCGATATCCATTCCATATTGCGGATTGCGCATTATAAGATCGGAAGATGAGGTAAAAGTTTTTTGCGTATCCTCATCTTTTGCCGTAGCCATCAGCTCCATCGTTTTTTCAACCGCTTTCGGCGCTTCAATATATACCAGCACCTTGCTCAGCACCCGGTTAAGCTCATTGGTTTTTGCAGGGTATTGCGGATCAAGATAAGCGATCACTTTTTCCTTTGTTACCGCATCGGGCTGCCCCATCCTGGAAAATACCAGTTCAAAAGCACGAACTATATCTATCTGCTGCGGTTCGGAAAGCTTTGCAAAATCTATAGCGGTAAGCGCATTCAGCATCTGGTCCTTTACACCGACATTCCCCTGGCGTGCCAGTGCAATCAATGCCTGTGTAGCGGTTACAGGGTCTTTTTCATCAAGCGCCCGTTGCTGCCACTGGCTTACCGGTTGGTGTTCAACGGCAATACGTGCCGCATAACGCACAAAACGATCACTGTTTTTTAATTGTGGCCATGCAAAATCAACCGCACCCGCCTGTGGCTCCCCGTGATACGCTTCCAATTGCTTGCGTAATTTACTCTCGGGCGTTTCTTCGGGTGTGCCCAATAACTCATCCGTTGTTTTTTCCTTATTGTCTTTATAATATACTCTGTAAAGATCTGATTCCAGCCTGCGGCCACCGGTCAAAAAATACATTGCGCCATCGGGGCCTATCTCTCCGTCGGTTAAGGGTAAGGGTGATCCCGAAAGAAACTCTTCGCCCTGTGCTTTGTAGGAAGCGCCATCGGCTTCGAGGTGAATGGCATAGATAATGCCAAAGCTCCAGTCGAAAGCAAATAAGGTATTTTTATATTTTTCGGGAAAACGTGCGTTACCGCTGTACATCAAATTCGTAGGAGACCCCTGCCCGATATTCACAACCGGGGGCAGGTTATCGGGGTACGACGGCGACCATTTGCTGTTGCCCGTACGCCAGCCGTATTCGCTGCCATCGGTAACATGGCAAATGCGTGTAGGGCGGTACCAGGGGGTGCCGAAATCCCATTCCATATCCGAATCATAAGTAAACAAATCACCGGCAGCATTGAATGCTATATCAAATGGATTGCGATATCCGGCGCTGATCAGCTCCCAGCGATTGGTTTCCGGATCAACATTGGCAATCCACCCGCCGGGCGCTTTACGGTCAACCGCATGACCGTTGGGATCTGTTATCAGGGGAAAAAGATTGTCTTCTTTCCAGTTCGAAGGCAAATGGTAAGCGTCCAACCCGGGTATATCAGTATGGTTACCGATCACAACATAAATAGACTTTTTATCGGGCGACAGTATGAGGCTGTGCGGACCATGCTCCCCCTCTCCTTTCAACGCTTTCAGTAAGGTTACTTTATCAAACTGGTCATCGCCATCGGTATCCTGAAGACGGTATAACCCGCTTGTTCTGGTGGTTGCCTTATCATTTAAAGTATTTACCATTACATACAGGCTGTTGAATGCGTACAACAGTCCGTGTGCATAGCCGATGCCTACTTTCTTTTTACTGGTATCTCCCACCAGCGTGTTATCACCGGGTATGGCCAGCTTTTCAATGGTGGTTTTGGTTGTATCGCCAACCTGAGGCACCACCAGCCGGTATAAAGCGCCGTACTGGTCGGAAGCAATGATACGGCCTTTATCATCAAAAGTCATTGAAACCCATGAGCCGTCCTCGTTTTCAGATGGGCCAAACAAACGCTCAGCCGTAAACCCGGGCTGCAATTTCAATCTTTCTACTTTAGGATCTACGGGGCCTTCAGCTTTTTTCCCGTCGTTGCAGGAAAAAAATACGAAAGCCAAAGCTGCGACCGTTACAATTGATTTCACTGGCAAAAAATTTAGATACATAATTGAGCGTTAATATTTACTTATAAATTCCCGGCAATCCGGGCAGGAACTTTTCAGTGCTTCCAAAGATTGGTATTTTCTTTTAATGAACC
>NZ_DAOMOZ010000174.1:0-10715 GCF_035444585.1 Agriterribacter sp. | reverse complement strand
GCCCGGCAAAAAGAGGCTCACCCAAAATAAAATAAGCCTGTACAATAGTGGAAACCGGTCCTATGGCTGATATGATGGCTACATTGCTGGAGCCGATACGTTTCATTCCGCCCGATATCATAAAACTGGGTAAAACCGTTGCCACCACCGCCAGCAGTACGCCATATCCCCAATGTATACCCGAAAATCCTTCAGCGGGTATATTGCCCGCCAATGCAAAATGAATAAAAACACCCCCGGTGGCGGCCAGCATGGCATAGGCTGTAAACCTTGTTGCACCTACTTTTGGAATGATCTTCCCACTGCCTGCTATGTACATGGCAAAAGTGAGGGAACACAAAAAGATAAGAAAGCTTCCCCACATAAAACCGGGATTATTGATGTCTATCCGAAGCTCTCCCCAATAAGCAAAAGCAACACCGGCATAGGTAAGCAGCAATGCTATTTTTTGCAGCCGGCTAACCGGTTGTTTAAAAATAACCGCATTGATCAGAACGGCAAAGGTGGGATACAAAAAAAGGATAAGCCTCTCCAGCCCTGCAGTTACATATTGCAAACCCACAAAATCAAATAAGCTGCTGAGGTAATATCCAAACAGGCCCAGCGAAATAACGGCAGCCCATTGCCTGCCTGTAAGCGATACAGCATCTTTTGACCTTGCAGCCAGCCATGCGGCACCTATATAAAAAGGAAGTGAAAAAAGCATACGCAGCGCCAGCAGCGATAACGCATTCATGCCGGTATGCTTAAATGCAAGCTTTACAATGATCGCTTTGGTGGAAAACAGTATCGCTCCCGAAAAGGTAATGATAAATCCTGCCAGTGTTACCCGGTATTTCTGTTCATTGCTCATTGGCACAGGCGGATGAGAAAAAGTGAGAGGAAAAAGGTAAGAAGAGAAAATGAGGAATACCTGTTTGCCCGCAAAGTCATCTCACTTCTTCCCTTTCACCTTCCTACACGCTTACATTAAAATCTCTTAATGCATCGTTCAAACTGGTTTTAAGATCGGTGCTGGCCTTGCGTTGCCCGATAATCAGGGCGCAACTCACACCATATTCTCCTGCAGGAAATTTTTTATTATAGGTCCCGGGGATCACCACGCTCCGCGCGGGTATCCTGCCCTTGTATTCAACCGGCTCATTACTACTCACGTCAATGATCTTTGTACTTTTGGTCAATACCACGTTAGCGCCCAGCACTGCTTCTTTCTCAACAATTACGCCTTCCACCACGATACAGCGACTGCCGATAAAAGCGCCGTCTTCCACAATTACCGGGCTGGCCTGCAAAGGTTCCAGCACGCCGCCAATGCCCACACCACCGCTCAGGTGTACGCCTTTGCCAATTTGTGCGCAACTGCCAACCGTAGCCCAGGTATCTACCATCGTTCCTTCATCAACATAAGCACCTATATTTACGTAAGATGGCATGAGCACTACATTACGGGCAATAAATGCGCCATACCTTGCTACAGCATGCGGTACGGCACGTACGCCCAGCTCCCTGTAGCCGCCTTTCAGCAACATTTTATCGTGAAATTCAAGAGGTCCTGCAGTCCATGTTTGCATGGATTGAATAGCAAAATACATCAGGATGGCCTGCTTCACCCATTCGTTCACCGTCCATCCGTTTTCGGAAGGCGATGCGGTGCGCAGCCTGCCCTTATCTACATCTTCAATTACCGATTTTACCGCTTCAATATATACTTCATCCTTTAATAATTCCCTGTTTTGCCAGGCTTGTGCAATAAGATTTTGTAAGTCTGTCATGCTTTTCTTTTTTTTGCAAACATAATCAGTTTGCTTTTGCAAAGCCTCAGTATTTTTGCATCATGAATTTTACAGCAGACGTGGAGCACTGTTTACAGGTTTTGCAGGCAGGAGGGGTAATATTATATCCCACGGATACGGTTTGGGGGCTGGGTTGCGATGCCACGATCCCTCTCGCGGTGCAAAGAATTTACCGGATCAAACAAAGGGAAGAAAGCAAATCCATGATCGTTTTATTGACGGAAGAAAGAGAGGTGATAAAATATGTTGCGCAACCCGATTTAAGGGTATTTGATTATATAGCCAAAGCCACCAAACCCACTACTGTAATTTATAAAGGAGCTGTGGGCATGGCACCCAATTTAATAGCCCCCGATGGAAGCATCGCCATAAGAATAGTGAAAGATGAATTTTGCAGGCACCTCATTAAGCGACTGAGAAAACCATTGGTGTCTACTTCGGCCAATATTTCAGGTCGGCCAACGCCGGCTTCATTTCATGCCATTGACCCTGTTATAACCAAAGCAGCAGATTATGTAGTACAATACCGGCAAAACGACACCCGTACCGCACAACCTTCGGCGGTGATACGCTGGAACGACGATGGAACGGTAACAGAGTTGAGGAAGTGAGCGGTGAGTGATAAGTAGTGAGTGGTAAGTGATAAGTAGTAAGTGGGTGAATAATAACCGATCAACTAAAAACCAATCCATCAGTTACAGTATTTCATGGAAAAAATCCTCATTATACAAACCGCTTTTATTGGAGATGTAGTGCTGTCGGCATGCCTTATAGAAAAGCTGCATGCCTTTTCCCCGGATGCGCAAATTGATTTTTTATTGAGGAAAGGAAATGAGGGACTATTAAAAGCACATCCCTACCTGAATGAAATACTGATATGGGATAAGAAGAACGGGAAATACAAAGACCTGTGGCGGCTGCTCCGTGTGATCAGACAGAAAAAATACGACAAGGTGATCAATGTACAGCGGTATGGAGCAACAGGACTGCTTACCGCTTTTTCAAATGCAAAGCAAAAAATCGGCTTTGATAAAAATCCCTTCAGCCCTTTATTTGACATCAGCGTAAAACACAACACAGGCAGGGGAATAGAAACACCACACGAAATTGAACGCAACCTCAGTCTCATACAGTCTTTTACCAATAATACTGTTTATAAACCCCGCCTGTATCCTTCGCAGCAGGACAATGATGTGGTACAGCCTTTAAAATCTTTGCCATATATCTGTATTGCACCGGCATCGGTTTGGTTTACCAAGCAATACCCTGCACACAAATGGATAAGCTTTATTGATAAATTGCCCGCCCCATATATTGTTTACCTGTTGGGCGCACCGGGAGAAGCCAAACTTTGTGAAGATATCCGGCAAAAAGTGAAAAGAGAAAATGTAATGTCGCTTGCCGGCCGGTTGAATTTCCTGCAATCTGCAGCGCTTATGAAGGATGCTGTTATGAATTATGTAAATGACTCAGCTCCCATGCATTTTGCATCTGCCATGAATGCGCCCGTTACAGCAGTGTATTGTTCTACCATACCTGCGTTTGGCTATGGTCCGTTGTCTGATAAAAAATATATCGTTGAAATACGGGAACCGTTATATTGCCGTCCATGCGGGCTCCACGGTTTCAGGGAATGTCCCGAAAAACATTTCAGGTGCGCACATCTTATCCGGGACGAACAATTGCTGGAAACGTTGATGAATGTGGGAAATGTGGAAGTGTGATAAATGTGGAAATGGTTACAGGTTACGTGTTACAAGGCAGCCTAAACTATAAGTTACAGGCAAATTGGTGAATATGGTTGAGCACACCATGCAACCTGAAACCTGCAACATCATCCCTCACTCCTTTTTCCTATATTTAAGAACCGTTCTGCACAGCCCGTCCGGATCAAAAGGCTTAACTATAATATCTGTAAAACCCGCGGCATTTATATTGTCCGCGATCTCTGCAGGTAAAGTAGCGGTTAAAGCAATAACAGGCACGGTAACTCCCTTGTTCCTCAGTTGCCTTGTTGCCTCAAATCCATCCATTTCCGGCATATTTAAGTCCATCAGCACAATATGATGAATGGCGGCATCAAATTTTTCAAGCGCCTCTTTACCATTGCCTGCAACATCAACTGCTGCGCCAAAATCTTCCAGTATGGTACGAACTATCATTACATTCAATGCATTATCATCTGCAATCAATATAAAACAATTGCGCAATGGCTTATCGGAGCCCGCGGAACTTAACGTCACGTCTTTCTTTGTGGTTGTTACCGGAAAGGGCAATGTGAACCAGAAAGTTGAACCGCTGCCCGGTTCGCTGTCAAACTTCAGATCCACGTTATACAGCGATAATATTCTTTTGCTGATGGCAAGGCCCAGCCCTGTTCCGCCATATTTCCGCGAAGTGGAAGAGTCGGCCTGCGTAAATCTTTTAAAAATTATTTTCTGCTCACCGGGCAATATCCCTATGCCGGAATCTTTGATGGCTATGGTGACCATTACCTGGTGTTCGTCTATCTTTTCTACATAAAATGATAATTTCACCCACCCTTCATCTGTAAATTTTATGGCATTGTGCACAAGGTTAGTGATAACCTGGGTAATGCGTGTCGGATCTCCCACCACCTGGCCGGGTATACGGTCATCAAATTCATATTCCAGCTTTATTTTTTTAGAATCGGCAAAACTCTGAGCGCCCCTGATAATATTTTTCCCGATCTCCTGCAGGTCCATATCAATTTTTTCCAGCTTCATTTTATTTTCTTCGAGCTTACTGTAATTGAGAATATCATTAACCAGAACCAGCAGGTTGTTGGCCGAAAACAAAACCACTTCAAGTGTTTCCTTTTGAGATGAAGAAGGCTTCCCTTTCAGTAAAATATGAACCAGTCCGATGATGGCATTCAATGGAGTTCTGATCTCATGAGACATGGTAGAAAGAAATTCAGACTTTGCCTTTACGCCCAACTGCGCCTGCAGCGCAGCATAACTGAGCGTATATGCAAAACGTGAAGAAAGAATAACGGCCTGCAAAAAAAGAAAAAGAATATAGCCTGAGCAGACCATTAGCTTCATAACAGGCGCCAGCTTAAAATAATGCAGGTTCAGGAATAAAAACAGGATGAAAGCAATGCAGGCGCTCAAAAGTGCAAAATCGGAGTCATTGCGCTTATGTATATACGCTGTTATAAAAACGTAAAAAGCATAGGCCAGGTAAAAAAATAAAATAACAAGGTATACCGGCATAACACTGCTGAAAAAATGTACGGTTGTGGTTAGAATGATTATGCTATACACGGCGCTTATCCAGAGTAAGACCCTTACCACTATTTTCCCTGCTTCCTGCGGATAAAGATGCCGGATATACTGAAACAGGCAGGCACAGCTCAGCACCAGTGACAGATATTCTATTCTAATCGTTACGAACCAATCCATTCCGGGAAACAGGGAGTAGAATAAATAAGGTCCTGTGCCAATCATGCGATAGCTATAGATCAGGCAAAATAATGCGAAATAAAGAATGGGCTTATCATTTTTAGCAAAGAGGTATAGTCCGAAAAAAAGGAAGCTGCTCATCAGGATAAAGCCGGTGGTAATGGTATCGAGCCCCCAGTCTATTTTGCTTTGCCGGGATATTTGCTGAAAATTGCCAAGTACAACCGGCTTATGCGGGCCTCCCTTTGAATGCCAGAAATTGGCTACATGCATCAGCAGGCTGATGGTATCTGTATGCTGCGGAAGCAATACAATCCTTTCTGACCAGAAAGGCTTAGCCTCTTCTTTCCCGGAAGCAGGTGTCCCGTTCTCAACAGCCAGGCTATCGTTTATATATAACCGGTAGCTGCTGTACATATCCGGGATACGCAATGCGAGGAGGGGGGTGGCCGGCGGAAGTATCACTTTTAGCCTGTATGTTGCATACCCTAAAGAGGGAAGCGGTTTCCCCTGAACTTCTATTTTATTCCATAGTAAAGGGAACCGGGCATAGCTGCGTTGTTCCATTTCCTCTCCCGGAAGCAATAATTGCGACCAGTAAAACTCCCATTGCCCCGATAAATTAATATTTGCAGAAGATAAATCCCGGCTTCGCAGATCAAGCAAACCCTCCTGTGCGGGTTTGGTGCTTTCTAATGGAGACGCAGACAGAACAAACAATACTACCCATGATGCCACTATAGCAGTTAAAACAATTAACCAGGCTTTCTTCATAAAAATCGGACAGGTTGCAGGATTTGGGAAAATTGTCAGCACCTGTTAATGCTGAAGCTTAAAGATAAATATAATATTTATAGTTTATCGTTTGTGGTTTTGTGGTTTATTGTTGGAATGGTGTTCCGGCTATCAGTCCATTAGCGATCACCAGATGAATAACCAACAATAGAATGAATCTTCCTTTGTTGCTCAGAGCTGACGGCTGACTGATAACCTTTGCGGATTTGAACACGTCTATACCCTGAAACCTTACACCTTATACCCTACACCATATACCCCTCATACCTCATACCTTTTCCTCATCTCCCATCTCTTTTTCCTGCACTACAATTAAATTCTTTAATTCCACGGTAATAGGAACAACGCCCAACTGCACAATTGCTTTTTTATCGCGCAATTCTTTTACTGTGCCAACCTGGTTATTCTGTATCATCCGCACTTTTGCGCCAGGCTTCACTTCCCCTCCCGTTTCAATGTATCTTGAATCGAATTTTTTCTTTGCCTTTTCCTTCACCTGCTTTTCCTTTTGCTTAAAGAGCATGGCATGCAGTTGTTTCATCAATGCCGTTTTATCTTCCTGGTGCTCTGTTCTGCGCCAGTCAAATACAATTTGCTTCAGCTTACGCTCCATATCTTTCAGGTATGCAATCCTTTCTTCATTTATTTTATTCTGCTGTTTCAGCAATTCTACCTGTTGCCGGTGTTTTTCGTGCTGCAGGGTATGCTCCATTTCTTTTTTGAGCCTGTCATTTTCTTTCAGCAGTTTATTCAATTCTTTTTCCTTTTCCTCAAGTCTGCGAATATCCTGCTCTGCCCTGTTCAACAGTTTATCCAGGCTGAAATGATCTTCCGCCACCATGGTTTTAGCCCTTGCAATAAGTTGCGGATCCATACCAATTCTTTCAGCAATAGAAAAAGTATAGGAGCTTCCGGGCTTGCCGATGATCAGTTTGTACAAGGGCAAAAGATTTTTTTCATCAAAGGCCATTGCAGCATTAATAATGCCCGGCGTTTTATTGGCCATTACTTTCAGGTTAAGATAATGGGTGGTCACGATCCCAAAAGCATGCTTTTTTGCCAGTTCTTCCATTATTACCTCAGCAAAAGCACCGCCAAGATGGGGATCACTGCCACTGCCCAGCTCATCAATAAAAAAAAGGGTTCGCCCGTTGGCATTTTCAATGAGGTACTTCATGTTCTTCAAATGTGAACTGTAAGTACTCAGTTCAAATTCGAGGCTCTGCGTATCGCCTATATGGATCATCAGTTGCTTAAATATCCCCATTTGTGAGTGAGGATGCACAGGAACCAGCAGTCCGCTTTGCAGCATCATTTGTAAAAGCCCCACGGTTTTTAAAGTAACCGTTTTACCGCCGGCGTTGGGGCCCGAGATAACGAGTATACGGTTTTTGTCATCCAGTGTAAGCGTTACAGGCATAACAGGCTTTCCCGACTTTTGATTATAGAGATACAATAAAGGATGGAAAGCGTGGATAAGGTGCACATGCGCTTTATCCTGCACAACCGGGTAGCCGGCAACCATGTCCACCGCTAATTTTGCCTTGGCCCGGATGAAATCATATTCTCCAACAATGCTATGATAGTCTTTCAGCAAGAAAGCATATACAGCAAGCTGTTGGGTCAGTTCCCTGAGTATCCGGTATACTTCTCGGCTTTCGTCGTGCTCAAGGGTAAATACATCATTGTTCAGTTCAATCGTTTCCTCGGGTTCAATAAACGATGTTTTGCGTGTATCGCTTTCACCGAGCAAAATGCCCTTCACCTGCCGTTTATATTCTGCATGAACGGCTACTACCCTTCTGCCGTTTAAAAATGCTTCTTCTATATCCGACACATAGCCGCTTTTATTCCATTTGACCACTACCCTGTCGAATGCCCTGCGCAATTCACTCCGATTACGGGCCAAACTCATTCTTATCTGCGCCAGCTCTTTTGATGCGTTGTCTTTTACATTCCCGTATTCGTCCAGCACATCATCAATAAGCAGGATGATCGCCTTTTCGTAATAACTGCCGGCAATCACCTGCAACAGGGTGGGATAAGCGATCTTTCTTTCCGCATCAAACCAGTGGAAAATCTGCTTCAAAGCATCTGCCAGCTTTCGTATGTTCATCAACTGCTCCTCATTCAGCACAGCGCCGGGAATGCCCAACAGCTTTAATTCGCCGGCTAAATTCAAAATAGTGTCGTTGGGAAAATAGTTCCCGCTCTGCAACAGCAATTTATATTCGTTGGCTTGCTTCAGTTCCGGTTCTATATAGGTTAACCTGGTGTGGATGCGCAACTGCTCAGCTTTGCTCTTCGCATAAGAAGTCTGGCAATGCGCGGTAAGCAATGCTTTCACTTTGTCAAATTCCAACTGCATCAAAGCCGATTCCGGAAAGAGTTTCATTCTTGTATTGCTTCTTTTTAAGATTTGCAAAGGTAAGCGGAAATGTATTTTATTGAGGGTGGGTGCTATCAGCAGTGGGCGTCGGCTATTGGCTCCCCCACCCCGGTTCGTGTCCGCACAAAAATTTAGCCACGCTTTTAGGCACGAAGCATCTGTATTTATTTCGCAGCTTGTTGTTTAATCATAACGAAGACAGACCCTTCCTTCGTCAGGGTGACAGGCTGTGGTAGCTGAGTTCAGCTTTAGCAAAAACACTTAACTATGCTGCAAAAAAGGAAACCGTGGTGATGGTACGTGAAACATACACCAGGGCGATCGTCCGAACGCTATCGGTCTGCATATCACAAGAAATGAATTCCTCTTTAACAATATTTAACGTCTCCGCTATCTGCTTACTGCATACATTCTTTCCGGTATTCAGTAACTTGCATTGTGATTGGCATAATATTTATTCATTTGTAAATGTTAAGCGATGAAGTACCTTTTTCTGATCCTTGGGATGGCGCCAGCAACCGCATTGTTTTCGTGCGGGGCAAAAAGCAACTCCCTCAAAGCAAATAATATGAACAACGATACTACCATTTCTCCTTCCGCAATTACTCCCGATGCCCACACCACAGTTGCTACTTTCGGGAACGGCTGCTTCTGGTGCACGGAAGCTGTTTTTCAGCAATTAGAGGGCGTTAAAAAAGTAACCAGCGGCTACAGCGGTGGTCATGTGGTTAACCCTACCTACGAGCAGGTTTGTGAAAAAAATACGGGGCACGCGGAAGCGCTGCAAATCGTATATGATCCTACAGTAATCAGCTTCGATGAATTACTGGAAGTGTTCTGGAAAACACACGACCCTACTACCTTAAACAGACAGGGCAATGATGTAGGGCCGCAATACCGCAGCGTAATCTTTTATCACGATAACACCCAGAAAGAAAAAGCCGGAGCTTATAAAGCCGAACTGGACAAAAGCGGCGCATGGGCCAACCCCGTTGTAACCGCTATTGAGCCTTTTAAAAATTTTTACCCGGCAGAAGATTATCATCAGAACTACTATAAGCTCAACGGCAGAGCGCCTTACTGCCAGTATGTGATCAGGCCCAAACTCGAAAAATTTGAAAAGATATTTAAGGATAAGCTTAAAAAGCAGTAACGTTATTGTGAACGGAGCCTGATGAGATACCCCGGCCGGAGTATTACGAGCCGGTACGGCCCCGCAGGTAGCGGTATGTGGATACGTGCGGTAAAAATCTTGCCCGTTACGCACCATGCAAACCCACTCACCCCGCTCTGTAGATTTGGGTTATCAGCTTTAAGCTTAAACGTACTAACGACAGGTAGTCACTTTTCACCTCTCACTTCTCACTTCCCTATTCAGCACTCACTACCGCATTACTTCTCTTCAGCGCCTGCTCAAAAGTATCGGTTACATTTGCCTTACCCACAGCAAACAGCAAACGGGCTGTTCGCAGTTCATCCAGCACCTGCTTACTATACACTTCCGATAAAATCAGTTTTGTACCCCTGTTTTTAGATTCTTTATGGATCTCCCGCAGCGTTCTTATCCCCGTAGCATCAATAATAGGTACATACCGCATACGGATGATCAATACTTTTGGTGGCTTTTTTATGAACCTTATAGCATCCTTGAATTTATAGGCGGCGCCAAAAAATAAAGGACCGTTCAGTTCAAATACTTCTACTTCCGGGGGGATATCATAATTACTCACTGCTTTGGCATCATTCGCTTCTTCTCTATCGGCATTTTCACCTGTAAGAATACTTACGTCTGTAAACTTTATCATGTTCCGCATGAACAGGAAGACAGCCAGCACCATTCCTATTTCAATGGCCACGGTGAGATCAACAAATACCGTAAGGAAAAAAGTAGTAAGCAATACCGCTGCATCGCCGCGGGGACCTTTGGCTACGGAAATGAAATTCTCCCATTCGCTCATATTATACGCAACGATCACCAGTATGCCTGCTAATGCAGCCATGGGGATCAGCGCGGCCCATTTTCCTATAAACAATATGATCAGTAATAACGTAAATGCATGTACGATGCCTGCTACAGGAGTACGTCCCCCGCTTTTAATATTCGTTGCCGTACGGGCAATAGCTCCTGTTGCGGGGATTCCGCCAAAAATGGAAGAAAAGATGTTGGCAGTGCCCTGCGCTATCAGTTCCGTATTGGACCGGTGATTTCCCCCGATCATTCCATCGGCCACAATAGCAGACAGCAGCGATTCAATGCCACCCAGCAAAGCAATGGTAAATGCAGGTGCGATCAGCTTTTGAACAGTGGCA
>NZ_DAOMOZ010000173.1:0-10808 GCF_035444585.1 Agriterribacter sp. | reverse complement strand
GCCGGACTGTTCGGACCATGAAATGTAAGCATCAGCTTTCCTTCAAATGTTTTAAACAGCATGCCATGCCCGCCATGTTCCTCAAATAACAGGTTGGGTTGCTGTACCCAGGGTCCCCTGATCTTTCCGGTGGTGGACGATGCAATTCCAATGGCATACTTACCATTTTTGAAACTGGACCATATCATCAAAAGCTTATCAGCCTTTGTGCGATACAAAAAACAGCCATCGGTTACATAAGTGGTGGTGCCATCTTTCTGTGCATTGCCGGTAGACCACGGCGCGGCGGAAGCATTGAACAACGTGAGGGATTCCCCCACCGGTCGCGACAGGTCGTGCTCCAGTTGCACCAGTTCCATTGTGCCATCTCCTATCTGCACCCATTCATGGCAATAGATCATATAGGGAATGCCGTCTTCTTCCCACAAGGTACCATCAAGTGCCATCCGGTCCATTGGCGTGTGCGGTTCTTTGTCTTTAAATGGCAGGAAAGGCCCATCAGGACTTCTCGAATGAAAAACCTGGGTTCCCCTGAACGTATATTCAGGAAAGCCCTCTCTCTGTTTCTTCCATTCAATATCTGAATTGACAGTGGCAAACAAATAATAGCTGCCTTTGTAATAATGCACTTCAGGAGCCCACACAGCTCCCGTGATCCAATTATCCGGCGGCATCGTAAACACGATATAGGGTCCTCTCCATGTTTTCAAATCCTTGCTTCTGTAAGCTACCACCCCACTCACGGGTTTGCCGTTTTCGCCGGTAACCATTGAAGCCTTATACAGGTAATAGGTTTGGGTGGGCTCATGGGCAACAATATACGGATCACGGACAGATAGGTCTTTGATATCAATATCTGACACGGCTTCCTGTGCTATTAGGGGATCAGCTCCTGATACCAAAATCAAAAAACTTATTGCCCCAATTATTTGTCTCATTATAAAATCACCCGTTTGGTATACAAAAATTACTACGGTTAAATTTAGTGCCTTTCGTCGATGTTTGTTTCTTCAATTTCAAACGTAGAAACCCAAAATAAGAAATGGTAGCCGATGACTGGCAGCCCACTGCTCATCGCATCACATTTTTTCTCTTTCCTTAGCCAACTGCTCCATATATCTTTCCTTTGCCACCTTATCTTCTTTGGCCGATTCTCCCCAGTAAATCAGCCCCATTGCCTTTCTTGTTCTGTTGGCGGTGGTGTTGGCGCCCGCCCGGTGGATGGTGAGGGAATGATGCACCAGCAGGTCGCCCGGACTGGCAGGGAATGCTATTTCATTTTTCATATCTTCCTCTGTTCCAAAATCAACGATCTGCTGTGAAAAGCCGAGGGTGGAAGTACGCCCGTGCCTACGCATGCCTTTGAGATGTGAACCCTTCACATACCTCACACACCCGTTTTCTTCATCTACCTTTTCCAGCGCCAGCCACATGGTAACCGCCTGCTGGGGGTTGAGCATAAAATAATATCCGTCCTGGTGCGGCGGTGTTGCCTTACCGATCTTTGGCGGCTTATTAAAATACTCTACTGTTTTACAAACAACATTCTCATCCAGCAAGGTCCTGGCGATCGCTTCAAACTTGCTGTCAACTGCCAGGGCTTTAAAATAAGGATCATATTTTTCAAGATCCTGCATTTGCTTTAAGGTAGTGGTATCGTTCTTATCTTCATAGAAATAATGTGCGGCCGACATAGCGGATATGCCTTCCGCAATGAAACGCTGCAACTGCGCATTCAGGCTCTTTACTTCTTCCGGCGAAAGAAAACCGGGAAGGTATACGTAGCCGTCTTTATCAAAAGACAACTTCAGCGATTTCGGGTATTGTTCATTCATATATGTTACTTTTTAAATTGTAAACGATCAATCAGAAAAATGGAACGAATACAGATCAGCATCATGAAGCACAAAACGCAGGCGGATAGGCTTTCCGGATAAAGCCCCCAAATTGCTTCCTCCTTTCCATTCAATAATACGTTCAATAGTATCGCCGAACACCGGCTGTATATCTTTCAAAGCGAACCCCGGAATAGCTACCCCTTTTTCATCCTGTATTTCTACCTTAACAGCACCAGCTACTGAAGTTGAAAAATTGATTGATAATTTACTGCCTTTAAACCGAAATGGCCGTGTAACGATTTCTCCACCGGACATTGGCGCATTGACCGATACAAAGC
The DNA here is from genome assembly GCF_035444585.1 of Agriterribacter sp. Classification (GTDB taxonomy): domain Bacteria; phylum Bacteroidota; class Bacteroidia; order Chitinophagales; family Chitinophagaceae; genus Agriterribacter. The sequence goes on along the minus strand of NZ_DAOMOZ010000173.1, from coordinate 8,632 downwards.
CATCAAGACGCATTGTATAGCGTCTCAGATCACTGGTCCGGGCTTCATTTGTCCACGAGGTTTCTGTTGAATAGAAAGACATTTCATTTGGAGCGCCCGGCAGATCTGATCTGGTTTCAGCAATTCCCCAGCATATATACTGATGCCCGTAATTCCAGGTACCCGTTCTTTCTATCCCGGGCCGGAAAAAGCTTTCCTTCCATCTGTCAAAAGAAGAGCCATCCCTGCTGGTCATCAACATTGCATCTGTAAGCGCCGTACCATAGCGTAAATTGTGCTTACTTCTCAACTCCCGATGCGGAAGATCCGGAAGAGCACGCATTGAAGAAGACCAACCCAGCTCAATATAACGGGTAGGGATACCCAATAAAATATGAGGGGCCCTGTAATATGCATTCACCTGGTTGGTATAGAGCTCAATTCTCATGGTATCATCATAAGTAACGTCTTTCAAATCGGTCCAGTGTATAAAATCTTTTGATACGGCAGTGCGTACAGCCCTGACCCCTCCGGCCGTGAGCGTATTTTCACTTTTACCATTTTTAAAATATCGCCAATAGGCTCTGTATTCTTTTTTAACACTATCCCAAAAACCCACATTCTGGGAATCGAATGCACCTTCTGTAATCACAGGTTTATCAGCCATGGGTAACCAATGAATAGCATCCGCTGATTTAAAAGCGAATAATCCCCCGGGATCACTGGAGCACACAAACGCTTTATAACGGGCATCAGCCGGCGCATCAGGATTAAGATCTTTAAACATGGATGCATTGTCTCCCATTTTCAATGCTACGCCGGCGATATTACCACTCATGATAACGATATTGTTCTTTTTAGAGCCATTTACCTCATATATGCCCAGTTCCGGTTTAGTCCAGGATATTCCATCAGCACTTTCAGCATAACAGATATAGAAGGGATGTGCTTCTTTGAGGCTTTCTTTGGTAGTTGCGATATGAGAGCCACGATAGTACATCCTGTAAATACCGCCATCTTTGAATAAGCTATGATAACCACATGTATTGCCTTCCCATGGCTGATCATGTGCAATGGCCACTTCTTTAGGTTCGGGATGATGTAAAATCCGTTGCGCTTTTCCACTCAAACTTTCTATCATAAATTCGTCAACAAACATTTCTCTGCGGGAACCTATGTCAACAATTTCCTTTGCCTTTTGCGCAAACAGGAAAGAAGCAGGAGTTGTTAAAACCAACAGGATAAAGAAAAAAGAAAATCGCTTGTTAGACATTTTAATTGTTTTTCTTATAAATAATGATTCAACGCCCTATACCAAAATCCGGACAAACGCTATATCAGTTGTATCCGCAGCATTACCTGCGTAGTAATAAGCCAACACCTCATTATTCCCAAGACAGAGCAAGGAAGGATGCCCTACAGAAAATTGTACCATTTCCGCCCACGCATCATTCATACTGATATCCTTACTGTCCTGTTTACCTGAATTGGCTTCATACACGATCAGCGATGCATCAGACCCATCCCGGATATCTTTACTTATCCTCGCTGTAATAACCGGTTTTACCGACCTGTCAATATCAATCGTCATCAGTCTCCCATCTTCCAAGACAACGGGTTGCCCCGGTTGTCCATATACACCGGTATCCCAAAGTACGCTCCAGGCTTTTCCTCCATCTTCACTCTGTCGTGCATGAATGTTCTTATACTGGTTGGTTACGCCGTTGAGTGTCCAGAAAAAATCAATAATGGAAATCCCATCTGCCAGCACCTGCGGACGTTGATCCCAATAGTACATATTCTTTTCTTCCGTAACCATCACCGGGTCTTTCCAAGTATTGCCGCCATCGTAGGAAAAAATCATGGCAGAACGATGTATCCACTCACTTTGATCACCTACGGCTTTGTTAATTTCGAACTGGCAAATAATTGTTCCGTCTTTAAGCAGCAATGGCGGACCGGTTAATGGTATAGGTGCATTAATGCCCTCTATTGTCATCAATTGTGGCTCGGACCAGGAAGCTCCATCATCATTTGAGAAACAATAAAAAATCCTAGTGTCTTTTAAGGTTTCTTCGGCAGGATCATAATAAGGCAGCGAAGTATCCGAACAGTCTACCCAGTTCAACACCATCAGGACCTTTGTACCACCCAGTGGTAAAAAATAGGCTGTCCTGCTTTGCCCCGGCACTCCATTTATATCCGGCAACTTTACCGGCTCAAAAGGTGCATTCCATGAAATTCCTTTGTCATCCGACCAGCAGATAACAGCATGCATAAATTCACAATCTCCTTTTTTTTCCGAAGCCTTAAATGCCGCCAGCCACCGGCCGGAAGGAAGCTTCTGTATGCAGGGAAATGTATTGCTGCTGAAACGGTGGTGACCGGGGGTGGGAATGATCCCCCTGTTGATAATTTTCATTGGAGATATTATTTAAACATTTTTTCCAACTGGTCAGGAATCCATTAAAGTTCTCCAGTCATAATGCCTGTATTAATGCCTTCTTTTTGCAACGTTCTTTTGCTGTACAGTTTCCGCAAGGTATTTCTCTGTTTGTTCGTTGCTGAAACGGGAGGGTGAGAACGCATCAATGTTGACAGACGTTTTCCCTTCTGTAGCTAATTCTGCCAGGAGCAGTCCTGATACAGGATTATAAGCAAAACCGCCGGAGTGAAAGGCTACACCTACAAATAAACCCGGCACTTCAGCCACAGGACCGAGTATCGGTTCTCCATCCATGGAGAAAGTAAGCAGCCCCGTTTTTGAACTTTCCCACCGGAGATCTTTTATCGGTGGGAAATAAGAAGAAAAATTGTCTCTTATTTTTTCTTTCAGCACAGTTTCTGTATAACGCGGGTCCGGCGACCGTAAAAGATCGTCAATACGAAAATCCATATCCGAAACCCGCCATTCTTCCCTCTCGGACGTTTCAATTCCAAACAGTAACCGCCCACCTGCTGCCGGTCTGCAATAACCATAAAAAGGATCGGCATTTACCGCAGGAATATGAATCATTTTCTTCAGTGGTTCTGTAACATAACGTTGATGCACTACTGTTTTTACAGGCAGCTTCAGACCAAGCCTGGAAAACAAAACATTCGTCCATCCATATACAGTACTTATCACCGCATCTGCTTCAATCAAGCCGCGCTCTGTTATAATACCAGCTATGCTTCCCGAGCGTAATACAAAGTCTTTAACCGGTTCCTCTTCCCTGATATCAACACCCAATTTAATACAGGCCATTTTTAGCGCTGCAAGGTAATCTTCGGGCTCACTGTATCCGCCCAAAGGATCAAAAAGCCCTACCAGCTCGCCGGAAGGGCAAAGATCAGTCCACCGTGTACGCATCTCCTTTTCCGTCAGGATTTCAAAAGGTGCCCCGCATTGCTCATACAGCGGCAATAACAACTTTCTTTGCTCCCAGGATTGCTGGTCCAGCAAATTGAGCGTACCAACATCCTGAAAACGATAGCCGTTCAATTCAGAAGACAATTCACGGAATAATCGCAACGCAACTTTCCTCGCTTCAATACCTGTTTTGCTCCAAAGCAATCCTGTAATGATACCTGCGGCCCGGCTGCTGGAACCATCTCCTGTTTTTCTTTTATCAAAAACAATTATTTTCCCGGCTTTTTTTTTCGCCAGCCTGTAAGCTGTACTCAGCCCCGTTACACCTGCTCCTATGATTATTATAGTTCTTTTATTAAGCATATCACATACATTCTCTTTTCTTACCCGTTGATCGCATGTTTTCTTTGATTCTCAAATGTCTGTTCAATTTACCCCTGATCTATAAATAACTTTGCTACTATCATGCTGGATCTGCATACTATCTTATTAAAGTGGCAGGGTATTATGCCAACGCTGTAAAATTTGTTGTGAAGAGAGTACTTCAGTAGTAACCAATACATCTTTTATCACACCTTCCATCAATGCTTCATCAGCGGCTTTAGACGTATACTTGTAGGTAGTAAAATCACCGGTTCGATCACCTCCTATTACCAGATCATTTCCCAGGTATATGCCCACTTCATGTAAAGCGCCAGGCAAATCGAAATAAGCTTTTACACTTCTGTCGCTGTACAAATGTGCGGCTCCGGCGTCCAGTTGCTTAGCAGCTACAGGGCTACCATCAAAGTAAAGCACTACCCTGCCGTAATCATACGTAACAGCAATCTGGTGATATTTTCCATCTCTGAAATTTACGGGACCGGAAGTTACGCTTTGCCCATTTACAATAAACCTGCATCCCGGCATTGATTGGGCGGAAGGATCAAAGTCTACTACCAGCTCTCCCGTTACGAAGGGTCCGCTCCCGCGGTAATTGCTGAACAGCCTCATTTGTTTCGCTGCGGCTGGTTTAACCATTGCAGAAAGGGTAAATCCTGGTCCTAAAAAAGAGGAGCCGGTGATTTCAACGGGACGATAAGCTCCTTCGGCAACCGGCCTGAAAACCATAGCATCCTTAAATGGTTGTATGCTCAAAACAGTATCCGGTGATCCGGGTTTTACTATGCTGTCTCCCCGGAAGGCAAACAAGGAGGCATTTTTTAAAATGAACCGCAGCTTCAGCAACGCTGCAGAAGGTAATTTTTTTCCTTTCCAACTTGCGAGGATTTCTATATTATCTTTCCCTTTGATTGTACAAGCACTTCTTTCATAACCCGGCAGTACATTTCCCGATGCATCCAATACCTCCACCTGTATCTGCCCAGCTTTGGTATCTGCATTTATATATAAATTACCTTTTAAATTATTCAGTACCCTGGTAGTAATGATCCCCTGCTTTCCTTTTGCATCAAGCGATACAAAACGGTCTTTAGGAAGAGTGGCAATACCAACCCCGGAACGCCCCTGTTTATTGGAAGCATGCGTAATATTTGAGCCGCCGTACCATAATTTTACCGTGTCGTGTTCTACAAGCGGATGATTCGTGGAAAATACCATTCCCTGGTCCCAGGAACCTGCCTTTCCTACCGGCAGGATTGGGATTCTCACCCCGTTAACGGCTTCCTGCCGGGTCCAGCGGATACCGTCCCTGCTGCTTACAAGTTCACAATATATAGGACCATCATTGTTGCCATCGGTAATATGGAATATCCATAGAAATCCCAAATAGGCAGATTGATACGCAAAACTGCTCAGCCCATAGAATTCCGTACGTTGCCCGGGAGTTGTTACCCAATGATCATCTGTACTATCAGGTACCAGGATCAGCTGAGCCGACGGCCATTGTTCAAAATCCTTTGTAGCAGTATAACCAACACAACGCCTGTTAAACCCGCTAACAGGGGCAAATATTTTAGGATATCCTATATACGAACGGCTATGCGGATCCCAGTTAAAATTGCCGACATCGCCGGGATCTTTAAGAATAGGATTCCTGTATACGTCTTTCCAATGAACTCCATCGGAAGAGTATGCTCCCCAGAAACCACTGATCAGATGATCAGGAGAAGTTCTTCCGTAATCATAGTTGATCAGCTTATATCTCTTTAACGTATCTTTTTCCCAGGGCGTATATATAACCTGGGGAAGATGATCCTCCTTTGTTCGTCTCAGAAAAATATTGTTTTGTGTGGTCCCCTGAAAGTTTATTAACCCAAGAGACGGTTTCTGCCAGTGAACGCCGTCAGCACTTACGGCATACAGATTAGTATACTCGCCATTCCAGGCGTGATACCACATCCTGTAGCCTTTTCCCGGAGGATCTTCAGGCAGAACCGTACCATATAAGTAACTTGTTGTTCCCTCCCATGGTTGATCTGCTGTCAGTACAGGATTATTCCCATACTTTACAAAAGGATGATACTGTCGTACAACGTTCTCTTTATGATCAATCAGGTAATCGTCAACCATAAGCTCCCACGGACCAGTGAGATCTGAATAATTGCTTTGTGACAGAACGCGTGTTACAAACAACATAAAGAATAACAAATGAAATAATACGGTTATTAAACGCATCAGGGTAGTATTTGAAAAATATAAAAACAATCTTACTGCAATCGATCGGCATATTTATACAGGAAGCCTTCTTTTTATTGAGCGGTCAATCACACTAAAACACATTGCTCCTACCACTCCTATCATGAGTGATACAGGCATAATCCAAAGTACGGTAATGCCTCCCATTTCCCAGAATGCTATAGCAACGGCTATACCCACAGCTAAGATCCCGCCTAAAAAAGTGCCTCTTTTCGTTGCGAAAGGAACAAATAATGCCATAAAAAAGAGCACAAACAGCGGAGCTACAAAAAGATTGACAACCTTCATAATTACATCAAGCAGGTTGCCCTGTACTCTGGCAATGATAAAGCTCAGCAATAAAATAACAATCCCTGTCACCAAGGAAAGTCGCTTTATTTGTCGTAAAGCATCTTCTTTCCGGGCATTTTTTCGAAACCGGCTGATCAGATCTTCCGACACAACAGAAGAAACACTGTTTAATCCCGAAGACAAGCTTGACATTGCCGCGGCCAGCAGCCCGGCTATTACCAGCCCCGATACTCCGGCAGGCAATCCTATTAAAATGAAACGTGGAAATAATGTATCAGCCTGATTCACTATTGGTTTCCCATTTAACAACGAGGAGTTATTGGTAAAATACGCTAACATAGATAGGCCTACCAGTGCGAGCAACGTGGAGGCAAAAACATCCGACATCAACGCGATCTTAAAAGAACGCCTGGCGGCTTTTACATCAGGCGTTGCCAGGTAACGCTGTACCGCGATCTGGTCTGAGCCATTAGTGCAAACATACCATACCAACACAGACAACATTGCATTAGCCATGGTCGTTCTTTGCAAAGGATCAAAACCGATCTTAAATGTATTCCAATGTTGCGGCCATTGTTCAGGGATTATAGCGCTTACCGAGCCAAAATGCCAGCAAACAACCATAACGCTTAGCAAAGCTCCTCCTAAAAAAATAGCAGATTGAATAATATCAGTAACCACTACAGCCTTTAGTCCACCCATTGTTGTATAAATAATAGTAACAACGGTAAGCAACGCCGCTATCAGCGGTACATAAGCCTTATTGAACTGAATAACGGAATATAATGCCACATCTACGGTTACATAGATGATGGTGGCCATCCATAGTAAACGCAGCGACAAAAACATAACGGTGCCGAGCAACCGTACAGACAATCCTAATTTCTGCTCCAGTATTTCGTAAGCACTGGTAACACCTGTTTTCATGATGGCGGGTATGATCCACCAGCCAACAATAAAATAAACAAGCGGAAAAGCCAAAGACCCGGCAAATATGATGGGTCCATGCTGTATCATTTCTCCGGGATAGGTTAAATAGCTTAATGTACTCAGTAATGTCGCAAAAAGGGAGATGCCGACAGATGTAGATTTCATCTTTCTACCTCCCAGCAGGTATTCTTCTTTTGTTTTATTTTTTCGTTGGTAATACCAGCCTATACCCAGCATACCGGCTCCATAGATAAGCAATACGATCCAATCTAACAAGGATAAGGCAGGGGAAGATACCTGAAGCAATTTAAACATAAGCATCAATCTGTATTAATAATCAGCTATTCGGGACTTTATGCCAGCCGGGTAAACCCTTGCTGAAAGGCTTTACTATTATCCATTCCTATTATTCCCGACTCAATAGACTTCTCTATCAACTGTAGTGACCGGTCGAAGCATTCTACGAACCGCTGCAAATGCTTCTCTTTATGTGCATGCATTAAATAAAAAATCCCTGCCACCAGGAAACCTTCCTCCTGCATCTTAGTTTCCTGGCAGCAGCATAAGAGGATGTAAAAGTAAAAGTAGGCGATGCCGGCATTCCTCCTACAACAAGGCCACAGGAAACATACTTCATCGCAATCTCACGCAACTGCTCCTGCAGCGCTACCCCTTTTGCCCATACAGCATCAAATATATTTTCACTTTCCATCTTTTCTAATACGGCTAGTGCTGCAGCAGTGCCTATGCCATCAGTCCGGTAACTGGACGAAATGAAACTTTCATCAGCAGCAGTCATCACATTATCACTTCCTGCCACAGTTGCAAGCGGTACTCCATTGCTCATGGCCTTAGCATATATTGCTATTTCCGCATTCATAGTATCCTTCCTGTCTGCATAACAGTGATATACCTTTATGCCACAACAGGTATTTTGTTTCAATTGATCCGCAACCTTCATTACGTCGTCATGGGGAGAAACCACCATTAACGACCTGCTTAAATCTGTTCCATGATCCCTTACATCATCCAGCGTATACCTGTTCATAGCATCACGATCATCGTGTTTCCCCGGCATTCCAAAATACAGTCCATGCAATTTATTTACCGGCATATGACGTGTTAAATAACTCCGGTGATCTTCACAACCCAGCTTATGTATACCTTTAAAAAAGATATTTCTTTCTGAAAGTGAGCCGAATGATAGGTATGCATATGGATATCAAAGATCTCCTCAGGAACAAAGTCGCAAAAGGCCCTTGCAATAGCAGCATCAGACGCATTGGATTTTTGCTGAAAAATCATACACTATAATAAATTAAATTATATGGGTGCGCTCCTGTCTTAGTTAAACTTCAGAGAATATAAATCAGCATCTTTCAAATAGATCTCCTGACTTGTCCCCTTCAAATTTAGTGCGGTCATAAATGATTGCTTATCAGT
>NZ_DAOMOZ010000172.1:0-10833 GCF_035444585.1 Agriterribacter sp. | reverse complement strand
GCGGGTATATGTATTTCCAGCTTCCGGGGTTGTTTACCAGTATCATAAAAGCTACTGCGGCTCCTCTAAATACATCTAAAGCGTAAAAGCGTTGTTTCAAAAATCGGGAGTTGAAGAAAACTAAAGATACATATTGTGTATAAAAAAAATGAACCGGCGTGGGTAACAATGGGTATCGGAAAGGGATATTATTCTCTGCTAACAGGGAAGAAGCCTGGTTTCAAATAATAAACCGAATGAATAACAGTTCTTTAAGAGATTTTTACAAATCATTAGGATTGTATTGATTGGTTTTTCCTGAACTTTGCTTCAAGAAACAATGGCATCGTAATTGCAATTAAATTTTGTATATTACGTTTATAAAAAGTTCTTTAGAATATTTTAACGAAACAGGATTAAACCTTTTTACCTTGTTTTGCGTCTTAATATAAAGAGATTGTAAAAACAGTCAATTTTCTCATAAGCAGTTAGTTTTGGTTGCGGCCTCTATTTCTATAGAGGCCAATTTTTTTTTATGGTCGTTCCCCTGTTTCTTTGAAAATAAAAAACGATAGCTCAACCACCCGCTCAGGGAACCAATAATATCGGCTATCATATCACCCGTTTCAAAACCCCTGTTGGCTACCCAGTACTTCTGAACATATTCCATTCCGATGCCATATATGCACGAAATGAGAAAAATGAGCAAAAATATCCACAAAGACCTCCGGACATTTGAATACCCGATATACCTGCACCATAAAAATACCTGCACAGCAAACAGGAAAACATGAACGATCTTGTCAAAAAAGGGGATCTCAGGTCCTTCGGGGAAATCTTTTCCCGGTATGATCAGCAAAATAAAAATGATAACAGACCACATAGCAGGAAGCCATATGGAGTGCGGCAATTTTCCTTTCATATGCAATTAACATCAGCCCTGTACAAGAGCAGCATAAGCATCGGCCGTGAGCAGGGTTTCTACATCTGCGGCATTATCCACTTTCACTTTAACCATCCAGCCTTCTCCGTAAGGATCGGTGTTTACCAATTCGGGCCGATTATTGAGTTCAGGATTGATTTCAGCTATAGTTCCTGTTACAGGTAAAAAAAGATCGCTTACGGTTTTCACTGCCTCTACGGTACCAAACACAGAATCTGCAGCCAGGTGCTGATCCAGGGTCTCAATTTCAACATACACGATATCACCCAATTCATTCTGGGCAAATTCGGTAATGCCGATTATTGCCGTATCACCTTCCAAACGAACCCATTCGTGGTCTTTGGTGTAACGCAAGTTTTCAGGAAAATTCATGGTTTGAGTTTTTGTGCTGCAAAGGTTACAAAAAACAGTTGGATTAATCCCGGTTACCGATAAATCTCTTTCCTGCATAAAAGCCACTGGTTAACAGCCGATCCCCTTCTTATCGGTCCTGGTCTGATGATCTTTATATAAACTGATGGTTTTCAAAGTACAGGAGAACGTGGTCTTTCATAAAATTTTCCTGTTCCATTAAATTCATAACCGGAAGAGGTATCAACTGCCTGAAATGCGGCCACCCGTCATCATCCACCTTTTCCAGCTCGTAGTACCCGCTTTGCGCAAGCAAACTGCAAACGGCCACATGCATTAAATCCTGTTTTTGTTCCTTGGTAAACTTATTTCGCAATTCTCCGAACTCCTGTATACCGATCAAAAATAAAATGGCTTCCATGTCGGGTTTCTTTCCGAAACGCTCCACCAGTTTTGCTTCAAGATTCCACCAGCGCGTTTGTAAATCACTTTCAATATTGTTCATAACAGCAAAAATACGGGGATTTGAAATGTCCCGGGCTTACAGCAAAACAAACCATCTGGTTCATAAATCCTAAAGAGGTGTAGCTTAAATTCACATGCGTGCCGGAAAGTAAAATCTATCCGCCTGCCGGAACGGGCAGGTTTTATGAATGAAAAATTTCATGTAGGTTTGAGCCTATGACTTCAATCAACCAGTTTTCCCCGCGCTTCATTTCAATATTGCTGCTGTTTTGTTTTGCCGGTTGTAACAGCCATTCGCCAAATGCTACAAACCATGAGCAGCGTCCCAGAATAGTGAACATCGTTAATTTCATCCGCCTGCTGGAGCCAAGGATCGCTGAGATCACAGAGGATGTGCTGTACCAAACCGTGGTAAAGCAGGTGCAGATCATGCAGCAGCACCATTTGCCCGGCACTTTTTTATTGCAGTATGATGCGCTGATGGATGAGCGTTACCAGCAATTGCTGAAAAAGCTTCCCCCATCTTTTGAAGTAGGCGCCTGGTGGGAAATTCCACAGCCGCTGGTAGAAAAGGCCGGGCTAAAGTGGCGGGGCCGTTACCCGTGGGACTGGCATGCGCATGTTGGGTTTTCTACCGGCTATACGCCAGGGGAGCGGGAGCAGCTTGCGGACGTATATATGCAGGATTTTAAAAAAATATTCGGTTATTACCCAAAGTCTGTTGCCTCGTGGTTTATTGATGCCCATACGCTGAATTATTTGTATGAGAAGTATAAAATTGTTGCTTCTGCCAATTGCAAGGACCAGTTGGGCACGGATGGATATACCTTATGGGGCGGTTACTGGAACCAGGCTTACTACCCCAGTAAAATAAATGCATATATGCCTGCCCAAACCCAAAAGAACCAAACGCCTGTTCCCATTTTCCGGATGCTGGGCAGCGACCCGGTACGGCAATACGATGATGGGGGAAACGGCAGCAACGGGCAGGGCGTGATAACGCTGGAGCCTGCATCTCAGCCTGGTGGCGGTGATTCGGCCTGGGTGCACTGGTATTTTAAAGAATTTGTGGAGGGGCAAAGTATGGAATATGCTTATGTGCAGGCGGGGCAGGAAAACTCTTTTACGTGGAACGCCATGGCAAAGGGTTTTGAGATACAGATGCCATTGATCGCCCGTTTGCGGAATGAAGGAAAGGTAAAAGTAGAAACGCTGGCGGCATCCGGCGAATGGTTCCGCAATAAATATCCGGTTACACCGGCAACATCTGTTACGGTGAACAATGACCTGAACGGAAGCAATAAAAAAACAGTATGGTTCAACAGCCGCTTTTACCGTTTCAATTTGTTGTGGGAAAACAATACCCTTCGCTTCCGCGATATCCATATTTTCAATGAAAATTTTCCTTCCATATATACAAAAGAAAGAGCCACATCCAACGAGTGTTCTTTTTTTACCCTTCCTTTTGTTGACGGCTATCGCTGGGGCATCGCCGGTAAACCTGCAGCATTGCAGTTCCGGATCATTTCCGATGGTAAAGCAATACCCATGGAAGGCGGCACTCCTACCATAAACGATGATGTTCCCGGCAAGCTTCGCATAGAATGGCCATTGAAATCGCTGAGCGGAACACTGGTAATGGATGCGGACGAAAAACAAATACAGCTAAAAGTAGAAGGAAACAAAACGGCCGATTGGTTCCTGGATCTTTCGGCTGGTGACACAGCCTTGTTGCCTTTCACAAAAATAGCCCCGCATACTGTAAGTTGCAGGTTTGAAGGAATGGATTACCAGGTCAAAGCATCCAAAGGAAACTTTTCAACGTCTGCAGGCGATGCAGTTATCCGCATCAGGCCCGAAATGGGTACGGTGATATTGAATTTTACACAATGATGAGGCAATAAGCATGGCAAAAGCAAGATCGGGTTAATTTTGCTTTTTACCGCGCATGAATCGGGTTTGATAACTTATGTTCCCGAAAATTTTCTGGTTTAATTTTTTTTCCATTTCTTAGCTTCAGGAGCCGGGAGACCTGATCTTTACTGTAAAAGTGAGTAATTTCTGCTTACTGTTCCCTTACTTAACCCCATTAATAAATAAAATATGATAATAATAATAGGTATCCGGCAAACATTCCCATCTCCTTTTGCGGGCAATCGCTATACCTGCGATGGTTTTGTATTTTTGCCGCAGTAGCGGAACGTACCAGTGGCCCGTGGCGGGCAAAGAAACAGTTAAAACAATACCCTGTACAGGACCCGATATAAAACAATTTCGCTTATTGTTAACCAACCGGTTGCTATGAATTTTTAAGGTAGATCAAGTTTTCTCATGTTGGCCTTCTACCGGTCTGCGAGCGTTGTTTCTACAACACTCAACATTTTTATGGGATTGCTTCAATACATAAACCGGTACCAGGTAACCCTTCAATAGTTTCCGCACCGGCCCGGGTACAGAGCGAGATCCCATACAAAAACAGTGCGGGCTGATTGGGAAAACACCATTGGCTTTTTCTCCCGATCTTTATTTACAAATACAAAGCAATGGCTGGTATCAAAGTGGTCATCACCGGGGCAACGGGCATGGTAGGTGAAGGCGTTCTGTTTGAATGCCTTCAAAATTCCGAAGTTGACGCAGTGCTGATCGTGAACCGCAGGCATTACGAATTGCAGCATCCAAAGCTCAAAGAATTGATCGTGCCTGATTTTTTTAAGCTTGATAACCATGCGGAACAGGTAAAAGGTTATGATGCCTGCTTCTTTTGCGCAGGCATCAGCTCTTTAGGCATGAAGGAAGATAAGTTCAGGCATATCACCTGCGATACAACGCTGGCCTTTGCCAAAAGCCTGCTGAAAGTGAACAGCGGTATGGTGTTTACATATGTATCAGGCAGCCATACCGACAGCACGGAAAAGGGCAGGGTAATGTGGGCGCGGGTAAAGGGCAAAACAGAAAATGACCTCGCTGCATTGCCGTTTAAGGCTGAATACAATTTTCGCCCGGGCGCTATGCTGCCTTTCCCGGAACAGAAAAACTGGAAGACGGTATACAAATGGATTGTGAAGATCATTAGGGTACTGTCGCCGAAAAGCGTACTGACCATGGAACAGGTAGGCCGGGCCATGATCAACACGGTTACGAAAGGGTATGCTAAAAATATTTTAGAGATCGGCGACATACGGGAGCTGGCCAAAGCCTGATCTCCATCAGCGCGATTAAAACCTGTTCTTGGATGCAAAAGAGCGAAACTATACTTTCAATGAAGCCATATCAATCACAAAGCGGTATTTTACATCGCCTTTCAGCAGGCGTTCATAGGCCTTGTTGATGTCCTGTATTTTAATAAGTTCGATGTCTGACGTGATATTATGTTCACCGCAAAAATCCAGCATCTCCTGTGTTTCGGCAATACCGCCAATGGTTGATCCGGCGAAGCTTTTCCGGCCGGGTATAAGGCTGAATGCCGCTATGGGTAAAGGATGTGCCGGGGCTCCCACCAATGCGAGGGTGCCATCGGTTTTCAATAGTTTTAAATAGGCATTTACATCGTGCTGAGCAGACACACAGTCCAGCACAAAATGCAATGTACCGGCGCTTGCTTTCATTTGCGCTTTATCCTTTGATAAAATTACCTCATCTGCGCCAAGGCGTTTTGCATCTTCAACTTTTGAAGGTGAGGTTGTAATGACCACAACATGTGCTCCCATCGCTTTAGCCAGTTTTACACCCATATGGCCCAATCCGCCAATACCCACTATACCTACCTTTTGGCCGGGGCCTGCTTTCCAGTGTTTCAAAGGCGACCAGGTAGTTATTCCTGCGCAAAGCAATGGTGCGGTAGCTGCCAGATCGAGGTTACCGGGAACACGCAAAACAAAATCTTCATCCACAACAATGCGTTCCGAATAACCGCCGAAAGTTTGCCTGTTCAAATGCTTATCTGCGCCGTTATAGGTTTGGATATTCCCCTTTTCACAATATTGTTCCCATCCTTTCCTGCAGTATTCGCATTCGCGGCAACTGTCTACCATACAACCAACAGCCGCCAGATCTCCGACTTTAAATTTGGAAACGCCGCTACCAACTTTGGTAACACGGCCCACGATTTCGTGTCCGGGAACATTCGGATACACTGTGCCGTGCCACTCGTTACGGGCTGTATGTAAATCGGAATGACAAACACCGCAGTATAAAATGTCAATCTCAACATCTTTTGCAGTTGCTTCACGACGGTCAATGTGCATCTGTTTTAAATCTGCCTCCGGCGCTTGCGTACCAAATGCTTTAACCGTGTATGTATTCATGGTTTATCTGTTTGATGTGCCTATGCAAGTTATTAAATATTAATTTGAGCGGGCGATGTGGTTTGGTTGCAGGGACATATCCTTTTGTATGCCTGACAAATCGTTCTTTTATGCTGATGGTGCAACCAACATAGTGTTTTTTATTACTGAGCTCAGGGATGTGAACGCAGTACCACATGAAGGCTCAATATAATCAGAATATCAGAAATTTTATACTAAACGGACCTTGTCCGTGTGCCGGCGCTGAAGCTCTGGCGCAGGCGTCCGTAGCCCGCTATTGAATATCATGACTGAGGATGAAGTTATCACGTGTAGAAAAGCCCGCCTGCGCTAAAGCTTCGGCGGGCGGGCATGATCCAGTAAATGACCGTTCGCTTTGCTCACTTCCATTTTTATTTCCAGTCGTTTTGCAAAGTAACCTTTGCACACTCCTGAAAACAAAAATGCCCCGCTTATGCGGGGTCATTTACTGGCTTGCGGAGAGGGCGGGATTCGAACCCGCGATACAGTTTCCCGTATACACACTTTCCAGGCGTGCTCCTTCAACCACTCGGACACCTCTCCTTTTTTGAAGGACTGCAAAAATAGTATTATTAGGCTTAGTGCCGACAGGCGGCTTTATTTATTTTTTGCTAAGCTCGCCTTTTAAAGAAACTTCAAGCAGTTGCCTGACTTTTTCCACCGGGTATTCCTGGCCCAGCAGGAACATCAATTTGGTAACCGCTGCTTCAAAAGTCATATCATGCCCGCTAACAACTCCTGCCTCTTTCAGGTAAGCGCTGGTTTCATATCGCCCCAGTTCCACCGATCCGCCATCACATTGCGTTCTGTCTAACACAATAATGCCTTTGTCAATGTTTTTTTTCAATTCATTAATAAACCATGGAGCCGTAATCGTATTTCCATTACCGAAAGTTTCAAGGATAACAGCCCTGAGCTCCGGGGTATGTAACACCCCGCTTACAGCATGCTGTGTAATGCCGGGGAACATTTTGAGCACCGCTATACCGGCGTTAAACCGGGTATTGATCCTGAAAGGCTCCTTCGGATATTCTAATATAAACTGGTCATTATAGTTAATATCTATACCCGCTTCAGCCAATGGGGGGTAATTGAATGAATTAAAGGCTTCAAATGTTTCCGTATTGTATTTTTTGGCACGGTTTCCCCGGAACAAATAATAGTCGAAATAAATGCAAACTTCAGGTACCCGGGCTTTACCGTTTTTTTTGGCGGCGGCAATTTCCATAGTGGTAATGATGTTCTCTTTGGCATCGGTGCGTATTTCGCCTATGGGTAACTGTGAGCCGGTAAGTATAACAGGCTTGGCAAGATTTTCGAGCATAAAGCTGAGCGCCGATGCGGTAAAAGCCATCGTATCGGAGCCATGCAAAATGATAAACCCATCGTAGTTTGTATAATTATCATGAATGAGATTGGCCAGTTCAATCCATATTTCCGGCGACATATTGGAGGAGTCTATGGGAGGATTAAAAGCATGCATGTCAAATTCATACCCCAGTTTGGCAAGCTCCGGTATATGGTATTTTATTTCACGGAAACCCATGGGCACAAGTGTGCCGGTTGCATCGTCGGGGGCCATTCCAATGGTGCCCCCGGTATAAATGATAAATAATCTCGCCCCGGGTGAAGAAGCGTCCGGCATATTTAACTGTTGTTTTGGAAAACGAATGTAGCATTTGCACTGGTGATCCGCGCAATTTCTTCAGGCGTGGTGTTTTTGATCCCGGCCAAAGCAGCTATAATATACTTCAGGTAAGCGCTTTCATTTCTTTTGCCGCGTTTGGGCACGGGAGCAAGATAAGGCGCATCTGTTTCTAAAACCAAATGATCCAGACTTATATGATCCAGTACGGCAGGCAGCCCCGATTTTTTATAGGTCAGCACACCGCCTATGCCCAGGTAAAAGCCGAGACCTGTTATTTTTTCAGCTTCCTGCAGGGTGCCGCCAAAACAATGAAAAATACCTTTTAATCCGCTGCCGGCATATTCAGCAACCACGTCTATGCATTGCTGCATGGCATTTCTCGTATGTATTACTATAGGTAACCGGTATTGCAGTGCCAGTTCTGTTTGTCGCCGGAAAGCTTCATACTGTTGTATTTCAAAAGTGCGGTCCCAGTAAAAATCAAGCCCTATTTCACCAACGGCTGCAAAACGCCTTTTTTGCAGCCAGCTTTCTACTGTTTGCAATTCTTCGTTATAGTTGGCACCAACAGAGCAGGGATGCAGTCCCATCATGGGTATGCAAACGCCTGGGTATTTTGCCTCCAGTTGCAGCATACTTTCAATGGAAGAACTGTCTATATTGGGGAGATAAAATTGCTGAACACTTTCGTGCTGCGCATTTGCAATCACCTGCTCAATATCATTTTCAAATTCCTCCAGGTACAAATGGCAATGTGTATCAATAATGGTCATGATTTTTCTTTAAGTCCTGCACATTGAGGCACGTGCTTCACATTTACTTCTGTATTTCCGGCACCTTGTTTTCTTTATGCTGTCCTTTGCAAAATCCCTCATACAATTTTTCATACAAATGCTCATACTGAGGTACAATACGGGTAATATCAAAGTTTTCGGCCTGTTTTCTGGCATTGGTTTTAAAGCGCTTAAAAGTGTTTTCATCTTTTAAGATATCTATAGCGTACTGTGCCATCTGGGTGGTATCGCCGATATCGGCCATAAAGCCGTTTTCTCCCGGTGTTATAATTTCGGGTAACCCGCCAACATTGGTAGACACTACGGGTGCCCCACCCGCCATAGCTTCCAGCGCCGATAAGCCAAAGCTTTCATATTCTGAAGGGAGTAAAAACAGGTCGGTTACGGCAAAGATCTCCTCCATATCCTGTTGCTTGCCAACAAAGCGTATTTCGTCGCACAAATTCAATTCCCTGCATAAGGCTTCTGCCATCGGTCTTTCGGGTCCATCGCCCACCAGTAATAGTCTGGAAGGGATGACATCATTCAATTTTTTGAATATGTGAATAACATCATCTATGCGTTTTATTCTTCTGAAATTGGAAGCATGCAGTATAATACGTTCATTATCCGGTGCAATAACTTTACGGAAAGCATCAATAGGCTTTTTGCTGAAGCGCTGTACATCCACAAAGTTGTAAATCACCTCTATATCTTTTTCAATCTTAAAGGTGCGGTAGGTTTCTTCCTTCAGGTTTTCCGATACAGCCGTTATGGCATCGCTTTGATTGATGGAAAAGGCCACAACAGGCGCATAGGTTTTATCGCGGCCTACCAGGGTAATATCCGTACCATGCAGGGTGGTTATTACGGGAACATACTTGTTCTCTTTTTGAAGGATCTGTTTGGCCATGTAGGCAGAAGAGGCATGCGGAATGGCATAATGAACATGCAGGAGATCGAGCTTATTGTTTTTTACCACATCTACAAGGGTGCTGGCCAATGCCGATTCATAGGGAGGATAATCAAACAAAGGATAAGTCGGAACTCTCACTTCATGGTAAAACATATTGGCACGAAAACCGGTAAGCCGTACCGGTTGACGGTAGGTGATAAAATGAACATTGTGTTCTTTGTCGGCCAGCGCCATGCCCAGCTCTGTAGCCAATACACCGCTTCCGCCAAAAGTAGGGTAGCAAACTATTCCTATATTCATATATTGTATTTTAAAAGATGAGCGAAGTTAACTATTCTAACCGGGCTATAGGAACGGGCGGAAAGTGAATTTTATATTATACCTGTGCAACAGTATTTCAGCTACATTGATTAAATTGGCATTTCAAACACCACATATGAAAAAATTCTTTCGTATTTTTTTGCTGCTTGTTATAGTTGCACTGGCCATATTTATTTATGTGCGTTATTATTTTGTTCTGGGAGAAGGTGTAAAATCGGGAGAACTGAATTATTGCGTAAAAAAAGGATATGTGTTTAAAACCTACGAAGGAAAGCTTATCCAGTCGGGCATCCGTTCCCTTTCGCCCAACACCATACAGTCGTACGACTTTGAGTTTTCTGTAACCAATGAAAAGGTTGCAAAAACATTAATGGCCAACTCCGGCATGGTGTTCGATCTGTATTACAAGGAATATAAAGGAGCCATTCCATGGCGGGGATTCAGCCGGTATGTTGTAGACAGCATTGTAGCCATGAAAGACCCGAGGAATGGCAATATCGTACGTTAACTACATGCGGGTCAACTTTCGCCCAGTATAAAGATCGCCGGTTTTTTGTGCAGGTCAGGCTTATCTTTTTTCCATTCTGTAATGCTTTTTGTTTTAATGAATTCTTCAGGAGAAGTGAGGGCGGCGGCTATGCACAGGCGTGTAAGCGGGTTGCAGGTTTTGAGCAGCGTATCGAGCAGTTGATTGTTCCGGTATGGGGTTTCAATAAATATTTGGGTGCAATGTTTGCTGATCGCTTCGTTTTCAATAGCCTTTACTGCTTTTATTCTTGCCGTATGGTCTATCGGTAAATAGCCCGCAAACCTGAAATGCTGCCCGTTCATACCACTGGCCATCAATGCCAGGATAATGGAACTGGGACCTACCAGAGGCTTAACCAATGCGCCGGAAGATTGAGCGGCCGCCACTAAAATTTGCCCGGGATCGGCAATGCCGGGACAGCCGGCTTCACTGATCACGCCCACCGTTTTATTGTTCTTCAATGCTGCTGAAAAAATGGATTGTACCGCCTGTTCTGCTTTGTGAATGGTGTGCCACTCATAATCATCGATCACCATTTCTTTCCAGATGCTTTTTAAAAAGCGCCGGGCGGTCCTTTCATTTT